>JBDTLC010000018.1:0-5672 GCA_039935015.1 Paralcaligenes sp.
TTGTTCGAACAGTGCGCCCCTTGCCTCCCCAAGCCGAACTCTTGGCGCAGCGGACTCAAATTCGCTACCCGCCTGGGTGGCTGCCCCCGCTTTGACTGGTTTGGGCAACGGGAATTGGGTTAGGTTGGGGTAAGACCAAACGACAGAGACCTCATCCGTTGTCGAATTCCTCGGATGATTTATGCATGCCGCATGGCTCGAAGTCAGCTACATTACGAGTCGCGACGACCATGCCATGTCCACGGCTTCAGCCGCTGGTAAAGCTCGATGGACATCAGCACATACGCGGGCCGGCCCCGATCCGCGATGAATACAGGCCCTTTGTCTGTCGCCTTTTTTGCCTCGCTGGCGGCCTGGTCGAACTGTCGGCTGGATAAAGTCGTAATGGTCATGAAACCTGGAAACGGTGCAGGGCGATGAGAGAGACCTTATCCTGCCCAGTGTTGGGTATGGCCCCACCGAGCGAGGTTCACGATCTTAAGCATTTCATCGAGCTCACGCAGCGAAAACCGCGTGCATTGGCAGGGGCTATTCAGGGGTTGGTCGGAGGTTACGACTCGCCTTTCGAGGAAGCCCTGGCTCAAGGGCTTCCTCGAAAGGTTCGAAAGTTGTTCGACAAATTGGCGTTTTCCGTTTTCGGATTGACCTTGGGATCGTTCATCGGGAGTTGGAAGGAATTGACAGCAATGTTTAACAACCGCTGGCGCCCACCGTTCTATATTTGCAACACTGATATCCACCTAATGCGCCGCGGCGCAGGTCTCTAAAGGCTTATCATTACCTTTTGGTTTTCGACATATCATCACCACGAAGGCTTCTATGACTACTACCCGTGCTATTGACAGCCTTGTCACCGCCCACCGCCAGCGCGAAGGGGGCGGCTTCATCGTGCGCCGGCCGTTTCCCACGGGCGACCTGTCCTATATCGATCCGTTCCTGCTGATTGATGAAATGGGTCCCGCCGACTACGGCCCGGGCGAAGCTATCGGTGCGCCCGACCACCCCCACCGTGGCTTCGAAACTGTGACCTATATGCTGGAAGGCGAATTCGAACACAAGGACTCGGCCGGTCACAAAGGGATGTTGCATCCCGGCGATGTGCAATGGATGACTGCAGGTGCGGGCATCATACATTCCGAGATGCCTTCGACCAGGATCCGCCGCGAAGGCGGTCGGGTTCACGGGTTTCAAATCTGGATCAATCTGCCAGCCGCGGATAAGATGCGTCAGCCACGCTACCAAGAACTGAGCGCTGCAGACATTCCCCTGGGCCGAAGTGCCGACGGCCAAGCCGAGGTGCGCGTGATCGCTGGCGAAGCGCTGGGCGTATCTGCAGCGATTGACACCCACATGCCAATCAGCTTCCAAGACTGGACGCTGAGATCCGGTGCCGATATCAGTGTGATCTTGCCGGCCACCGAGCAGGCCATGGTGTACGTGTTTGGCGGCGCATTCAAAATCGGCGACAGCGAACAGATTGTTCACGACGGCCAGCTCGCACGTCTGGGTCAAGGCGATAGCGTACGCCTGCGCCATGCAGGCGACGGCCCGGCGCGTGCGCTGTTACTGGCCGGCAAGCCGATTAACGAGCCCGTGGCGCGCTATGGTCCGTTCGTGATGAATAACGAAGCTGAATTACAACAGGCGCTTGATGACTACCGTTCGGGCCGTATGGGCGAGATCACCCGCCAGGCCATCGTCGGATAAAGGAGAACCCTATGAACACAGCCACTTCATTTGTCCGCGAGCGCGCACATGGACACCAGCGCGACCTGGGCGACGGTTTCATGGTCAGCCGTGTGCTGCCTGCAGCGCATCGGCACGCCGTGGGACCATTCGTGTTTATGGATCACCTGGGGCCGTTAACGATTCCCGCAGATCAGACCATGGATGTACGTCCGCATCCGCATATCGGTCTGGCGACGGTGACCTATCTCTGGCAGGGCCGCATCGAGCACAAAGATGGACTCGGCAATATCCAAATCATTGAGCCGGGCGCGGTCAACTGGATGACTGCCGGGCGCGGTATCGTGCATTCGGAGCGCACCGCCACTGAGGATCGCGGCAAGCCACAAACTATGCACGGTCTGCAATTGTGGGTAGCGCTGCCACGCAACCGGGAACAGGGCGAGCCATCTTTCGAACATACTGATGCCAGCGCCTTGCCGGCACTGCATTTCGATGGTGTTAGTGGCCGTCTGGTGGCGGGCAGGGCCTACGGCAAATATTCACCCGTGTCGACTCCCAGCGACTTGTTCTACGTTGACGCCCGTGTACAAAAAGGTAAGTGTCTCAAGTTGCCCGACGAGTACGTCCAACGCGCCGCCTACGTGGTCGACGGCGCCATGCACGTGGGTAACGAAGCTCTCTCGCCGGGCGAGTTGGTCAGCTTCGAACCCAAAGTAAATATCGATCTCATCGCCGATGTTAATACACACGTGGTGCTATTGGGTGGTGCGCCGCTTGATGGCCCACGCTACATCTGGTGGAACTATGTCGCAAGTTCCGAGGCTCTATTAGAACAGGCCCGTGAAGCTTGGCGCGAGCAGCGTTACCCTATGGTCAAAGGCGACCCGGAGTTCATCCCTCTACCCGAAAACAAGCATGCCACACTACGCCTCGATTCCGAATAAGACACATCGCCAGGCGCTAGCGCTTGAGCGCCTAACGCATCTAAAGCAATAAGGAAAATCATGGGCACAGATCGGATGGCAGCATTCAGTGGTGGCGTTCTAGCCATCGCCATCACGATCATGGTGCCGGGACTCAAAGTGCCAGAGGAAACTAACCTAGTAGCCCTTCAATCGTTGGCTCCAGTGCTGCTCAGTTACTTGCTAAGTTTCATTTACATCGGTATCTACTGGAACAATCACCACCCTCTGCTGCACGCGGTCGAGCGCGTCAACGGCCCCCGGATAAACGCCCTGATGCCCCATCTTGAGAATTTTTCATGGACTCGCTAACCCATGTGGCGATGGGCGCATGCATCGTTGGGTCTATTTTAGGACGCACTCATGGCCGCAAAGCCTATGTAGCCGGCGCTATCCTGGCTACCCTGCCCGACTTGGATGTGCTGATCCGACACAGCAACCCCTTATCGGCCCTGATCAACCACCGCAGTTTCTCTCACTCTTTGTTCGTGTTGACGGCGCTTGCGCTGGTACTGGTATGGATTATGCGGTGCTGGCGACCCTCGCAGGGCTATGGGACAGGCCGTCTGTTCCTGGCGGTTTGGATAGCACTAATTACCCACCCACTACTGGACGCTTTCACCAGCTATGGCACGCAGCTGTTCTGGCCGCTAAAGCCAACACCCACCAGTTGGTCCAGCCTATTTATCATCGATCCGTTCTACACCCTACCTTTGCTATGCGCCTGCATAGCGGGCCTGATTGCGGGGGCCACGCCGAGCACGCTGCGCGCTGCGCATTGGGCGCTGGGTATTGGCGCTGCTTATATTGCCTTGTCCGTAGGCGCGAAAACTATGATCGAAGCACGTGTGCATACACAACTGGCAGACAAAGGCGTTGTGGTCCAGGCCATGTTTTCCACGCCAGAACCTTTCAGCATTTTGCTATGGCGTGTCGTGGCGCGCACGAACGATGACCACTACGTCGAAGCCATAGCTGGCGTGTTCGACAAACACCCCGCAGAGCTTATCGAGCAACCGCTGCACACGCCGCTACCTCCTGCAGCGAGCAAGCTGCCCTGGTTGGGTCGCTTCCAATGGTTCACCGGAAATTGGCTGCGATACGACGAGATCGGGGGCCAACTGATCGCTACCGACCTGCGCATGGGCCTGGGAGTGGGCTATTATTCGTTCCGCTTTCGCTTGGCCGAATGCAAGTCCGACGGCACGTGGCAGGCGGTCACGCCCACGCACTGGCCCCGGCCACCCGCGCTAGACGCGCTGTGGATGACGTTGCGCCGTATCTGGTCAGAAGTGCCACCATTACCGCTTAGCGCATGGGCTGCCACCATGAACAGCCCCGCCCCGGTTAATGTCTCCTGCCGCTGACGCGAGACGCAGCGGGTAAACGCCTGATTATTTCACGCCTATGTCCTGCAGAAATTTGCGCCGTTGCGCCACTTCCTTAATGACATAATTTTGCATGTCTTCACCCGCTTTATTCAACGGCGACTGCACATTCTGCCGCATAAATTTCTTCCAGGCGGGGTTCGCTTCCACACGATCCATGGCGGCGGAAAGGATAGCTATGACGCCGGGTGGCGTGCCTGTCTTGACCATCACGCCACGCCAAAGAGCTTCCACCACGTTATAGCCCTGTTCCCTAAAGGTGGGTACATCGGGAAAATAGCTATCGCGCTCGGGAGTACTGATCGCCAGCAAGCGAAGGTCGCCGTGCCGCGCAGCTTTAAGCCTCGGCATGCCTCAGCCGGCGCTATCCCGGTTGTTGTCAGAGGCTGAAGATCGACTAGGGGCTCGCGTATTCGAACGTTCTGTGCACGGCAGTAAGCCGACGATCCGCGGGAATATCGTAATCGGCCAGGCCCGCTTCGTCTTGCGTGGCATAGAACGACTGGACAAGGTAATCGATGCCTCTGGCTCGACCGTCAAGCTAGGCTGCATACCGCGAGCTATGCATTCCGTAATGCCCCATCTACTGAATCGAGTCCATTCGCAGTCATCGGAAGAGCATGCATCAAACGGCCTTCCCATTTTTCGCATGAACGTCATTGAAGACAGCTCCATCCTGCTTTTTGACGCGCTTTGCAAAGAAAAACTAGATTTCGCCATCATGCGACATGTAGCGGGCGCCTCGGGAATTGGCGACAACTTCACGGCGGAGCGTCTCTACGAAGAGCGCCCTTTAATCGTCTGCAGCGTCAAAAATCAGACCTTCGGAAAACGCACTATCGACCTAGTGATTCTGGCTAACCAAGAATGGATTTTGCCGTCGCTCGAAACGACGTCCAGAGCCGTACTGGATCGATTCTGGAACGAACAGGGGCTGCCACCTATTCGGTCAATAATTGAAACTCGCACCTTCGAATCCAATCTCGCACTGGTGGCCGATACCCCTTTTATTTCTATTGTTCCTGAATCCATCGCCCGTCGCTATGCAGGTCTGGGCCTCGTAAAAATACTTAATGTGCGCCCGGCACTGCCCACCAATACCGTCATGCTGGTCTATAACCGCGCCATAAAAGCCGACACCGTGCTGGAACCTTTTCGCCAGATGATTCATGCGGCGGCAAGAGATGCGCTCAAAAATTTCTGAGCGCTAGGTAATGATTCTATTTCTAAATCAATTGTGAACTAGAAGGCGAAGCGCAGACAGTACCTGTCGTACGGCCAGCGAAGCCGACAAAGTACACGATTGATTTAGAAATCGAATGACATAGCCGCCCAGCGTCCTGCAAAGGTTGCGTTGGCAAAAATGGCAGCCGCAAGGGGTGCCGGTGCATAAGCCGGATACCGCGCTCTAACATGAGCCGGTATGAAACCTACCTTCGATGCCGACCCTTCAACAACTGCAGAAATTCCTCAAACACCTCATTCTCCAGGCGCTCAGACAAATCGACCACCACAGACCGCGAATAATATGGGCTCATATCCAACCCCACCCCAACGCCAATAATATCCACACCCTGCTGACCATAACGCCCAATCACCGCCTTCAAATGGTTGTCCAAATAAAAAGCGTCAT
>JBDTLC010000019.1:0-22925 GCA_039935015.1 Paralcaligenes sp.
GCAATCTCGCCCTTATCGATAAACACCACTCGATCAGCTACCTGCGCGGCGAATCCCATTTCATGGGTCACCACTACCATCGTCATCCCTTCGCGCGCCAGCTGCTTCATGACCTGCAGCACTTCGCCCACCAGTTCGGGGTCGAGCGCTGAGGTGGGCTCGTCAAACAACATGATATGTGGCTCCATAGCCAGAGCTCGCGCAATGGCCACGCGTTGCTGTTGGCCGCCAGAAAGACGTATGGGATAGGCATCGGCCTTCTCGAGTAGTCCAACCTTGTCAAGCATGCGCAAAGCACGTTCGTGGGCTTCACTGCGGGACAGCTTTTTAACCCGGATCAGGGCCTCGGCGACGTTGCCCATGGCGGTCATATGCGGCCATAAATTAAACTGCTGAAAAACCATGCCCACATGACGGCGCACCCGGTTGATTTCCGCCAGAGGTGCCCGAACTCGCCCCCCATCTCGATCGACGTAGCCCAACAACTCACCTTCAATCAGCACCTCGCCCCCGTCATATTCTTCCAGAAAGGCCAGCGCACGGAGCAAAGTGCTTTTCCCTGAGCCCGAAGGCCCGATAATGCAAGTAACTTCCGACTTGCGCACGCCCAACGATATATTATTCAACACGCGGGCAGGGCCGTAATTCTTGCTGACCTCTCGGGCCTCAATCAGATACTCTTGCACATTCGAGGCGGTATTCAAATTCATTGCGTCTCCAGATGAGCGAACTTGCGCTCACTTAACGTACCAAATAACGGCTCATGCGAACTTCGGCCCACCGGCCCAGACGCTCGGTAACACCTATCAACAGCAAATAGCAGACACATAGAATCAGAGTTGTTTCGACATAGGAAAACTGTTCGGTACCTATTTGCGTCAATACTGCCGTCAACTCGGGCACGGTCACCACCGACAAAACCGCCGTTTCTTTGCTCAGGATAATGATCAGGTTGACCAGGGCAGGAGTAATAATGACCAGCATTTGCGGCAACTGCACACGCCATACCGTGGCCAGACGCGAAATGCCCAGGCATTGCGCAGCCTCGATTTGGCCACGCGGCACCGACACGAATCCCGATCGGAAACACTCGGCAAAATAGGCACTGCCATACAGGCCCAACGCGACAATGCCAGCGGTCATGGCCGACAATTCAATGCCTATTGAAGGCCCGCCGTAATACAGAATGAACAGTTGAATCAGAAAAGGCGTAGTGCGCAACACCTCTATATACACACGCAAAACAGCGCGCACCCAGCGCCCGCCAAACAGCTGCAACACGGCGATCACAAAGCCGATGGCAAGACCCAGAATGACCGCGCCCATCCATGAACCCAACGTAATCATGAAGCCGTGGATGATATCGGGCCAGTACTGGCTCACGATATCCATATTGAATCTCATCGTCACGACCGCCCGTAACGTTGTTCGGCCACATGACCGGCCACGGACAGCACACCATTGATCATCATGTACACACAGCCTGCGGCAATATAGGTTTCCAGCGGCATGAAAGTGCTTGCCGCCATGTTCTGCGCCGTGCGCGTAATTTCGGCGACGCCCACAATCGAGATCAACGAAGAAGCCTTGACCAACAAGATCATTTCGCTGATGAGCGAAGGCATGGTGAGCTTGAGCGCCTGCGGTATCTCGATTCTCACCAATGTGTCAAAACGGGAGAAGCCCAGCAGTTGCGTGGCTTCAAGCTGCCCTTTGGGAATACCCATGAACCCGCCGCGCAGTATTTCACCCAGGTAGGCGCCCTCGCAAAGAGATATGGCCAACGTCGAGGCCACGACCGGCGACACGTTAATACCGAGAAATGGCAAAAAGTAATACGCCACCATTAGCTGGACCAGCAGAGGGATGCCGCGGAAAACAAACACATACAGCGCGCCCGCTTTCTGCCAGGCCACGATAGAAGAAAGACGGGCGCTGGCCACGCCGATCGCCAACACATAGCCCACGCACAAACCCATGAGTGATATGAGAATCGTCATTTCCGATGCCTTGATCAGCAAAGGAAAAGAATGGATCACGATAGAGAGATCAAGCATAGGCTTTCTGCAGTGACGGGCCAAGAAGTCTCACAACCCTACGAGTCTGGCAGCTTTGCTGCAACAGGCCGCAGGTTGTGTGGTATGACAACCGTTAGACGTTCGGTACAAAAGGCCCTACGGGCACATCCATGGCTTGGCCGAACCACTTTTTCTGCATGGCAGCCAGGCGGCCATCTTTGTGCATGGCCAGAATTACCTTGTCAACAGCATCGAGCAAAGGCTTGGTATCGGCGTTCTTCAACCCGATGTAAGCGAAATACACTTTCTTGCCAAACGCGGGCTTGACGACCGAAAACATCTTGGGCCGCTGCTGGGCTACGTACGCGATATTAGTCAACGAATTACCGACCGCGACGATACGTCCGGCAGCCAGATCGGCGTAGGCCTGATTATTGTCTATATATTCCTTGATAGTAGGCTTGGGGGTCAGGGTATTGGCAAACTCCCGCAATTGTGCAAGCTGTGCCGAACCCTTGCCACCGCCCACGGCCTTGCCGGCGATGTCTTCAGGTTTTGTTAGAGCCTTATCGCTGGTGCGTTTGAGCAAGGCAACGGTGCCGTCGGCAATGGGCAAGGTGAAAGTGTAGTGCTCCATCCGTGCCTTGGTGACGTTAAGAGGACCGGCCACCATATCAAATTTTTTCGCATCTAGCCCGGGCAACACGCTGGGCCATGGCAGGTCAATAAAACGTACCTTCACACCAAGCGCCTTGCCAACTTCAGCAAAAAATTCTTTGTTGAAGCCCTCTTGTTTGCCGTCCTTAAGAAAGTCGAAAGGCGCGAATTGCATTTCCGTGCCTACGACGAGTTCTCCAGCCTTTTTGACGTTGGCCAGTTGATCTTGTGCATGTACAGGCAAAGCGGCAGTGACCAGACACGCCGTCGCCAAGCATAGTTTGAATGTTGAGAATATACGCATTTTCTTGTGCTCCTCTTATAGTAGATAAAAACTCTTTTATCACGCCCTGAAGGGTGTGATCCGCCAAATGCCGATTACCTTTTATTGTGCCATACGGGACATTCCATTTAGCCCAGAAAAAAGTATATACATATCAATTTGCCTGTCAATCGATAACACTTCGAATACCTTGAAACTAGGGGTAAACACGCAGGAAGTGGCCTTCGCAGAACCCACGCCGACCCCGTATTTACCACCCCGGGGCACCCACGAGAGGTATCGGCAAAGACAAGGCCGTGATTCATGCAGCAGCAGCCCTCGTGACTGCCATTTTTGATGGATGACGTGCAGGTTAGTGGGCCGATGGCAGCCACAAGGGCTGCTGCTACAGAATCGATGTCACGACCATCAAGGCAGTACTTACAAGATAGCTCGACGCAGCGCAGGCAACACCCCATCCGATTCGATTTTCTGTGCGATATACGCGAGCGACTCTTCCACCTGATCAATCAGAATCAGACACAGCTCGCCTTCTTTCAACCGGCCAAGCGCCGCGTCTATCGCCAAAAATTCTCCGCGAATTTCCTCAACTGCACGAGTACGGCTGGCATTGACCAAACCCTCCTGCAGCAGCCCCAGCACCTCGCCATCAGCACGGCCTCGCTGGCACATATCCTGATATAGAATCACCTCGTCAAACGCACCGCCCAAAATCTCGGTCTGGCGACGGATGTCAATGTCGCGCCGATCTCCGGCGCCGCTGATTACTGCAATCCGCCGAGTAGCAGGCATGCTCTCAATGGCTTGCACCAGTGCCAGCATGGCATCTGGATTATGGCCATAGTCGGCTATCAGAGTGGCCCCTCGGTAAGAAAACACATTGAAGCGGCCCGGCGCGGCCTGCGCATCATTGACGAAATCGCCAAGTCCCGCCTGCACGGCAGGCCATGTCAATCCCAGCGCCCACACAGCAGCCAGCGCCGCCATGGCGTTTTCAACCTGAAAGCCTATAGTGCCGCCGCGCGTCAGAGGAATCTTGTCCATCTCGAAGCGGCGTTCAAAGCGGCCTTCGGCCAACACAATGTCGCCAGCCTCTACAAACACCACGCGATGCCCTTGGGCGCGATGATTAGCCAACAAGGGATTATTTCCATCGGCGGCGAACAACGTAACGCCGCCCGGACAGTTCTCGGCCATAGCAGCCACGATAGCGTCCGCCGCATTCAGCACGGCCATGCCATCGGTTGCCACATTTTCAACTATTACACGCTTGACAATAGCCAGATCTTCGACGGTACTGATGAAGTTCAGCCCCAGATGGTCGCCCATTCCTATATTGGTAACGACGGCAACATCGCAGCGATCAAAACCCAGGCCTTCCCGCAATATCCCGCCACGAGCGGTTTCAAACACCGCTGCATCAACATACGGATGCATCAATACATTGCGTGCGCTGCGCGGCCCGCTGCAATCACCCGTATCGATACGTTCACGGCCTATATATACCCCATCCGAGTTGGTCATTCCCACACAGCGTCCTGCGCTGGCCATGAGATGGGCAATCAGCCGCACGGTCGTTGTTTTGCCATTGGTGCCTGCCACCGCCACCAGCGGAATACGCCCGTTGTCGCCATCGGGAAACATATTGGCGATGATGGCTTCGCCCACCGCACGGCCTTTGCCAAACGACGGGCTTAAATGCATGCGCAGTCCCGGTGCGGCGTTGACTTCCAAAATGCGTCCGGCTTGTTTATCCAGCGGCTCATAAACGTTGTCGCCCACCAGATCGATGCCGCAAATATCCAGCCCAACCATTTGCGCCGCAGCCACCGCGCTGGCAGCCAGCTCTGGATGAACATGGTCAGTGACATCGGTGGCCGTGCCGCCCGTGCTAAGGTTGGCATTGTCGCGCAGAACGATCCGAGCACCTTTTCCCGGAACCGAATCCGGCGAATATCCCTGTTTGGCAATGGTAGCCAAGGCTATGTCATCGAACCGTATCAATGTTAACGATGTGCCATGACCCTCGCCGCGGGCCGGGTCCTCATTGATCAGATCCACCAGCTGGACAATGCTGCGGCGGCCATCGCCTATCACTTGCGGAGGATCGCGCCGCGCAGCGGCGACCAGCTTGTCGCCCACCACCAGCAAACGAAAATCGTGGCCGGGAAAATAACGCTCCACAATGACCTCGGTACCTCTGGCGCACGCTAACGCAAACCCGGCCAGCACCTGCTCGCGAGTTTGCACATTGACGGTAACCCCCTTGCCCTGGTTGCCATCGCGCGGCTTGATAACCACGGGGGCACCGATTTCAAGTGCCGCAGCCCAGGCATCTTCGGCGCTACTTACACTGCGGCCGTCGGGCACTGACACGCCAGCAGTAGCCAGGAGCATCTTGGTCAACACTTTATCTTGTGCAATAGATTCCCCAATCGCACTTGTGCCATCGGTTTCGGCAGCCTGGATCCGTCGCTGCTTGCAGCCCCAACCAAACTGCACCACGCTGCCTTGCGTCAACCGTCGATAAGGGATAGCCCGCTTCTGCGCAGCGTAGACAATGGAGCCAGTGCTCGGTCCCAGCCGCACGGCCTCATTCAATTCACGCAGGCGCGCAAGCGCATCGGCCAGGTCAAAAGGAGCGCCCTGCATCGCCGCCATGCACAACTCTGCGGCCAAGACAAAGGCCAATTGGCCGACCTCTTCCTCGCTATATTCAACCACAACCTGGTAGACACCCGGTTCGATCGTCGAAGACGTACGACTGAAGGTAATTGGACATCCCGCCTGGGTTTGCAGCCGCAAGGCGGCCGAAGCGAGTGCATGAGCAAGCAATCCGGGCTGGCCTGGGGCGGGTGGTCTCAGAATGTCAATATCGGGAAAGCGCGCACGCAGCGCATTCTCGAAAATTTCCTGCTCGCCAATGCCGCACTCCAACTCATCACAAGACACAATGGCTTCAATCGCCGTCTGCCGACACCACAGATTGGGGCCGCGCAGCGCACGTACACGTGATACATCCATGAACTGATTTTCCTTGTTGCTTCAGGCCGCCAAGTCGAGCGTCGACGCAATGCTCTGTGCTGGCGCTTCGACCAGGTCAAAACCAAATGTTTCAATACCCGTACGCATCAATTCAGGACTAATGCCCAGAGCCCAGGCTGCGCCCACCGCCGCCAGAATATTCTCGACCTGAAATTGAAGTTTCCCCCCCTCGGCCAGAGCAATGGCCGAGAGTTCGGCTAATACCGTTTGATCCTGCCCCTGAGCCAGGACGACCCGGGCATCATGCACAAAGACTGCACGCCCGCCCTGAGCGCGATGCTCGATAATAATTGGCGCATCGCCATTGACGCCGAAGAAAATCACCGAGCCATCACACAAGGACGCCATGGCCGCGACCGGCGGATCATTGGCATTGAGCACCGCTACCCCGTCGGGCAGTACGACATCGACCTGCGTGCGCATTACCGAGGCGATTTGCTCAGCATCATGAATATAGAATTCAGGCAAGGTAGCCGCCGGATTCAGGTTGGTCACAACGCCGACATGGCAACGGTCGTAGGATAAACCTTCGCTCAAAATACTGCGGCAGCCCGTCTCGATGACACCCGCCTGAACCGCGCGATTAAGCACAACACGATGACCTGCCGTCCAATTGGCGCAATCATCTTTGGCCACATGACGGCGGCCGAAAAATAAACCACTACTGCAAGCCAGGCCGGTGTACTGGCCGCTCAATTGCAGCAAATAAGCCACTACCCGCGCGACTGTCGTCTTCCCCTTGCTTCCCGTCACGCCTACAATGGGTATACGGCCACTATCACCTTGCGGAAACAAGTGGTCAACAATCGCCCGGCCCACAGGTCGCGGCTCGCCCGATGCCGGCTTCAGATGCATCAGCAAACCAGGGCCAGCGTTAACTTCAACCAAAGCGCCACGCTGCTCTGACAGAGGCCGGGAGATATCTTCGGCGACCAGATCAACCCCCGCAATGTCCAGACCAACCACGCGTGCAGCCAACGCCACCGCGGCCGCCGTGTCCGGGTGCACCAAATCAGTGACATCGATCGATACATTGCCGCTACGTTGAACCAGTACCTGCCGGCCTTGCGCGGGCACTGACTCGGCGCTCAGGTTCTGACGCGCCAATTCGAGCCGTGCTGCTGAATCGAGGCGAATCAGGTTCAGCGGCTGATCCTCATCGCGCCCCCGTCGCGGATCTGTGTTCAACTGGCCATCGATCAGCTCGCTCACCGTACTGACGCCGTCGCCAACAACTGTCGCCTCCTCGCCACGAGCCGCAGCCACCATGCGTCCGCCCACGACCAACAGCCGATGCTCATTGCCGTAGATAAACCGTTCAACCATCACGCCGCTACCCTCATCGACGGCAACCGCATATGCGGTTTCAACTTCTTCACGAGTCATCAGGTTGGTAAATACACCTCGTCCATGATTACCGTCGACAGGCTTGATCACAACAGGCAAACCTATCGATTGCGCCGTGTCCCAGGCATCTTGGGGGCTGTCCACCAGATACCCTTCGGGAACCGGCACCCCGCAAGTCTGTAGCAGGCTGCGGGTCAGGTCTTTGTCGCGCGAGATGCCCTCGGCGATCGCACTGGTGCGGTCGGTTTCCGCTGTCCAGATACGACGCTGACGCGCCCCATAACCCAGTTGGACCAGATTTGCGTCACTCAATCGATTGATCGGAATATCGCGATCATCGGCCGCGTCCACAATGCAGGCTGTGCTGGGCCCCAGGCGGCGCGAATCGGTCAATTCGCGCAGTTTGTCGATCGCCGCCGACACATCGAAAGGCCGGTCTTCAATTGCAGCCATCACCAGGTCGCGCGCCAGGTAAAGCGCGGCACGTGTCACCGGCTCGTGCCAAGCCCGCACAATAACCTTGTAGACTCCGCGCTCCGATGTTTCACGAGCGCGACCAAGCCCTCCGGACATCTCTCCGCCCAAGCTCTGAAGCTCAAGCGTGACGTGCTCCATGATGTGACCGGCCCAGGTGCCCTGACGCAACCGCTGCAAAAAGCCGCCACGCTCACCGATACTGCAGCGATGCTCGATCAACGACGGAAGCCACGCGACCAATCGTTCGTAAAACCCGGGTATGGTGTCGGAGGGAAAATCTTCCAGCTCACCTATATCAACCCACGCCTCAATGACCGGGCGGTAGGTCCAGATATTCGGCCCACGCAAATACAGCATATTTATGAATTCAATGCTTTTCTTTTTCATCTTTAAAGGGGCAGAAGCGTTACGCAAGGCCGAAATAGCTACGCAAAAGATATTTATGAACTAATGGCTAATAATGGCGGTAGTTTGACCGCAAAATATGCGAAGCTTGCGAAAAGATCCGAAAATTCTGTTGCCAGACGTAAAAAAACCACACTAAACTGCCAGCCCGCCGATAAAACAGCACTCTACGACACGGCGAAATCGTACTACTATTTCACAAACCTTATATTTAGGGACAGATCACGCCGCGCCCATGAAAACTGAATCGACCGCACTAGGACTCTACTCGGACAATTTGCCCGACGCCTGGCGCGCTAGCGTGTTGCCTCAACTTGCCGATCAGGAAACTATTCTGGCCTGGTTGGAAACAGATCTGGATCAGCGCCTGCACTTCGCCAGCGGCCTGCTTCTGGTGACTAACCACCGCTTATTGGCCAAAGAACCAGATGCGGCAGACTGGCAGTCATGGCCCCTGCTGCCAGGACTGTGGCTGCGCCACTATGACCACGCAGGAGTGGCGACGCTGGAACTGCAAGACGCGAATTCGCGGCTCGCGGGCTGGCGCTACACCCTGAACCGTCAGAACGCCGCGCTGCGACTCATAGCCCGGTTCAACGGGCAGCGCGACACGACACCGGGCGGCTTGTCTGGCGCACCCATCGCACCCGATGAGCAGCCAGACGCCTCCGAGACCCAGGCGCCGCCTTCGACTTGGGCGTTGCTACGTCTATGGCGCTTTGCCAAACCGTACCGCATGGCCCTTCTCATCGGCTTTCTGTTAACGCTGGGCGCGACCGCCGCGGCATTGGTGCCGCCGTATCTGACCATGCCGCTAATGGATGACGTACTGATCCCGTTTCAAAACGGCGTGCCGATCGATTACGACCTGGTCAAGCTCTATCTGATCGGGCTATTGGCATCGTCTTTGCTTGCCTGGCTGCTGGGCTGGGGCCGTACCTATATTCTGGCCTGGGTGAGCGAGCGCATCGGTGCAGACCTGCGCACCACCACCTACCAGCACCTGCAACAACTGTCCCTGCAATACTTCGGCGGCAAGCGCACTGGCGACCTGATCGCCCGCATCGGCTCGGAGTCTGACCGCATCTGCCTGTTTCTTTCACTGCATCTGCTTGAGTTCTTCACCGATGTGCTGATGATCATCATGACCGCAGCGATTTTGCTGGCCATCAACCCTTGGCTGGCCGTGGCAACCCTGCTTCCGCTGCCGTTCATCGTCTGGATGATTCACCTCGTACGCGACCGATTGCGCCACGGGTTCGAGAAAGTCGACCGCATCTGGTCAGAGATTACCAACGTGCTGGCCGATACGATACCTGGCATACGCGTCGTTAAGGCATTCGCCCAAGAACAGCGAGAAGTGGCGCGCTTTCGCGAAGCAAATAACCGCAACCTGGCCGTCAACGACCGGGTCAATATGGTGTGGTCGCTGTTTTCCCCGACAGTCACTCTGCTGACCGAAATAGGCCTGCTGGTCGTTTGGGCCTTCGGCATCTGGCTGGTGGCCAAGCGAGAAATCACAGTGGGTGTGCTGACCGCCTTTCTGGCCTACATCAGCCGGTTTTACATCCGTCTTGACTCCATGAGTCGCATCGTTTCGTTTACACAAAAAGCCGCGACAGGGGCCAAACGCATCTTCGACATTCTGGATCATGTCTCCAGTGTGCCCGAATCGACCCGGCCCGTTCACCTTGAGCGCGTCACCGGGCACATCGAATTGCGTAAAGTCGGCTTTCGCTACGGCAACCGCGCCGTCATCCGTGGGTTTAATCTGGACATTGCGCCAGGAGAAATGATAGGCCTGGTGGGACATAGCGGATCGGGCAAAAGCACTCTGGTCAACCTCATTTGCCGCTTCTACGATGTGTCGGCCGGTGCCATATTCATCGATGGGGTAGATATCCGCTCGCTACCCATTTCGGAATACCGACGCAATATCGGTTTGGTGCTGCAAGAACCTTTTCTTTTTTTCGGCACTATTGCCGAGAACATTGCCTACGGCAAACCCGAGGCCAGCCGCGAAGAGATCATCGCAGCCGCCCGTGCGGCCAACGCCCACGAATTCATCCTGCGCCTGCCCCACGGCTACGACTCACTGGTGGGAGAACGTGGCTATGCCTTGTCGGGCGGCGAACGCCAACGTATTTCCATCGCCCGCGCGCTACTGATCAACCCACGTATCCTGATAATGGACGAAGCCACCTCATCGGTGGACACCAACACCGAAAAAGAGATCCAGAAAGCGCTCGATAACCTGACCCGGGGCCGCACTACCATTTCCATTGCGCATCGACTAAGCACTCTGCGACAGGCTGATCGTCTGGTGGTGCTCGAGCGCGGCCGCATTGTCGAGGTAGGCCCACACGACGAGCTCCTGGCCCGTAATGGCGCCTACTCGCGCCTCTACCAGGCGCAAGCCCAACAAGCAGCAGCCGATGCCAGCGACGTCCATTGGGACAAAGCAAAGGGTGATCGCGACACAACCGAAATGAAAGTGCGAGAAGATGAAACAACCTGACTTCCGCTTGCATCGCGACTCCTTCGGCCGCCTTGTGCTGACAATGGCCGAACGTATTTACGAAGCAGTCATCCCTGTGCGCAGCTTTCCCATCTCTGCGCCCGGAGACGGAATAGCACTGGTGGGTGCAGGCGGCACTGAACTGGTCTGGATAGACACGCTCGAAGATCTGCCCGATGACATTCGCCTGCTGCTCGAAGAAGAGCTGGCGAGCCGAGAATTCACGCCCGAGATTCGCCGCATCCGGCACGTGTCTACCTTTGGAACCCCTAGCCACTGGCAGGTAGAGACCGATCGCGGCGACGTAACGTTAGTGCTGAAAGTCGAAGAAGATATTCGCAGGCTATCGGCGTCTGCGCTTCTCATTGCCGACCGCCACGGGGTGCAATACCTGATTCGCAATACAGCGGCGCTAGATAAGCTTAGCCGCCGGCTGCTCGATCATTTTTTATAAATGTCGGAAGCTCTACGCGGGAGCTGGCAAGGGGGCGCCGGGGAACACTAGCTCTGAAGTGCCTGGGCACACACAACGCACGTATTCACGCGTCGCGTCAATACACCCGCCCTGGCGATATACCCCAGTAGGCTCGCGCAAGCGCATCATTGTCTTCAAGATAGCGGCCACTTCCGCCGGATTCTGCAAAGACTGATGGACCCGATCTTCAACGATGTTTTCATCAATCTGCAACTTGCCCGCCGCAGTCTGGACGACCGCATTGCGCCAATGAAAGAGCTCGACGCATTTGCTGATCAATGTGTAGTGCTGATCGGGTTTCCAAAAATTCGTGAAAAACCCGCCTCCGATGTAGAAAACCCACGAACCTTCATAACCTTCAATGTTCGCCGACCGTTCGTCGGGGTTGCGAAACCATAGTCTGTCTCCGGGCACATAATAATTAAACGGCAACGGTGCGCCAAGCGTGCCGTGCTCACGCAGAAATGTATTCTGGAACTCTTCGGCCATCAGGGCCCGGGTTTCCCATTGCGCCTGCAACTGGGCCAAGGCGGGTGGATTGCAACGCGCCAGCTCTTGGGCGATACCCAGCAAGACCACATACTCCGTGGCCCGATAGCAAGAAAACGAATACAGCTTGCCCGACGCGCCTGGCTGAGTCGTTTTTTGCAACGACTCTATCAGTGGCCAACCGGGCAACAAGGTAAAGCCACGCGCCTCAGAGTAGGTCCAGCAGTCTGTAGGCCGCTCGGCTTCTTCCGTATCAAAGGCCAGAACCGTCCTGGCGCCGCCCTGAGCCACGTTTCGACGAATCCGAATCGCACTTTCCAGTTCGTCGTAGCTTGGAAATGAAAAAGCAATAGGGCCAAGCAACATGGCCAGCACAATCTCGCGCTCCAGATCCTCGGTATTGCGTTCAGAATCCAGGCCCAGCCTTTCACACAGCCGCGTTGTATCGCAATCGGGCGCCCACTGATCTGCATACGTGGGCAGCAACGCAAAGCGGACGGCAGAGCCGCCGCCCTCATCGGCTTCTCGCGTCAACTGCACGGCATAATCCAGGCCCATGGACTCGAGCCTGGCCAGAAAACGCTGTTGAGCATTGTCAAGGCTTTGGCCTGCGACCAGCTGAAACCGGATACCGCCCAGACTCGGGCGGATTGCGTGAGAGGCGTCGCTCATAAGGGGTGGCCTATCCCTGGCGGGAACAATGGATGTCATCAAAGAAAAGCGCCATATTACTGCGAACCGGCCGAAGATAAATGACTTCTCAACGTAGCTCCATGATTGCTGCGAATGGTTGAACGATGGCAGCCACAGGAGCTGCCGCTACAAAACGCCGCTGTCATCGCCTCAGGATGGCGCCGTCTGGCGTGCATTCTCCAGCATCTGACGAAATGCAGTAAACACTTTGCGCATGGCCGGTTTTTTATACGGGTACATCTCCTCCCCATCCATGGCATGGACGACCATCGCGTTGTCGCTCTCGAAGATCAGCAAGTCTCCGGTACGGGTCTGCGCGCAATCGATCCCCAGGTAGGGCAGACGCATGCGTTGGTAAATAGCTTGAAAGGCTGCTGCGTGGCGCAGGGCAAAGTCTTCATCGAATCGGGCCATGCATGCAGCTTCTTCCGCGCGTTTGGCGGCACTTTCGTCCATTCCTGCATTGAGATAGTGAATCATCCAGTGCGCGGACACGGCAAAGTGGCAGACGAAAGGCCGTCCTTCAATAAGCGCAATCCGGTATTTGCGGAACAAGCCGTCGTTGCCACGATAATCGACAAATCGCGCCACATAGAACCGCTGGGCATCAACCCGCCGAAGATATTTGCCGATGTCGTCACGGCACATTATCTTTTCCAGATTTTGACCCGCGTGAGAATCGATAGGTCGTACGATCAAAGGAAAATCGTCATTTGGCAACAACGAATGGACCGTCGCCTCGCCAGCGCCCAACGCCTGCAACGCTGACCTGTCGATACGCGCCGTAGTGGGCATTTCCACACCAGGTATATCGCGCAAGGCGGCGCACACCCCATCGCGCGAAAGGACGGCAATGCGCTCGGGTAAATTAATGACCGGACGAGGCCAATGGGCGACGAATCTCTCAAGGCGTTCTAGCAAAGGCTGGTTAGCGTCAGATTCCGCCACGGCCACCATCATTACATCGTGATCGGGGACAACTTCTGGCCACTCCGACTCCGCAGTGAGATACAACAAGTCTAAAGAAACATCCGAGTCTTCCAGTAGAAATTCAATAGGCGTATTGGCCATCAGGTCGCCCGGGCCCACGATGGCTAGCAACCGTAAGCCCGGTGCCTCCTCCGACCCCGGCCGAACTGCAGGCAGTGAGTATGACGCCTGAATCTGAATGGCTTGCGCCTGCACGGCCAGCGCGCTATCCCGCAGGCCCATAAGTTGCAGGACCGTGGAGTAATCTAAGTAGGCATGGGCATCGGTCGGATTGTCCTGCGCGCGCGCCAGTAACGCAGCGCCCAGTGGGGCCAGATCGTCGCCCAAAACGGCGCGCCGCGCCAAAGAAGCAACGCCTATAAGGGGGGCAAAGGGTCGTGCGGCTATATCAATAGGATCGGCCATCGGTTCTCTTTTTCCTGTAGTAGATGGGTAATAAGCACTGTCGTCGACCTGCGCGCAACTATCGCTCTTGCTGCTCTCGAAACTCTGGCGACCAATGCAGCAGTCGACGCTCGATCACAGTCACGCCATAAACCAGGATCACGCCTGTTGCGGAAAGCAGTGTAATCGCCGCAAACATATCGGTAGCGTTCAGGGTACCTAGCGCCGTAATCATCAAGTAACCCATACCGGTGGTGGAGCCCACGAACTCCGCCAGTACCACACCGATCAACGCAAAACTGATCGCATTGGGTAGCGAAGCAAAAGTCCAGGCGGCCGCGGTCGGTATACGCACGCGCCACAAAATTTGTCGCGGTGACCCACCCAACGTCCGACAAAAGTCGAGCATCTCGGGTTCTACACTGCGGCCACCCTTATAAGTATTGAAGAACACCAGGAAGAACACTACAAACCAGGACGTGACAACCTTAGAAACAATACCCAGTCCGAAAAACATGGTGATCAGCGGCACGAAGGCTATTCGCGGCATCGAGTTGAATGCCACGATGAACGGGTTAAAAATGTCGGCCAGCAGGCGATTGCGACTGAGCGCCATGCCTACCACAAAGCCGCTGCCCACACCCACGATCAGACCGAAAAATGTGGCTTGAAGGGTCTGCCACAAATGCGGCCAGACCGACTTCGGCCCAGGCTGCATCCATTGCCAAAGCCGCAGCGCGATCCGGGAGGGCTGGCTGATAAAAAACGGATCGAAAACCGTATTCTGGACAAACCACGGGATCCGCGTCAGCAATTCCCACGCGCCCAGGAAAACAACCAGAATAGTCACCTGCCATAAAGTGATGCGCACACGACGCAGCTTTGCCAAACGCCTTCGGCGCGCCAGATGTTCCGCGTGACTAGCGGCCAGGTCGGCCGACGACGGGTGCGTCGTTATGTCCGGCATATCAGGCCACAGCACGAAACTGCTGCCCCAGCACACTCCAGATGCTCTGGAAATGAGCCAGGAACTGTGGAGTCTCGCGCAAAGAGAACACATCTCGCGGATGCGCAATATGAATGCGCTCATCTTGCAGCACATGACTGGGTGGCGACGACAAGACGATCACGCGATCTGACAGCGTAATGGCTTCATCCAGATCATGCGTCACCATCACGGCTGTTTGGCCCAGCTTGCGCCAGATATCCATCAGTTCGCGATGCAAATGCGTTTTAGTGTGCGTATCGAGCGCGCCAAATGGCTCGTCGAGCAACAAAATTCGTGGCTCGACAGCCAGGCTCATCAACAAGGCCACACGCCTGCGCATGCCACCCGACAACTGGTAGGGATAAGAGGAGGCAAACGGACTCAGGTGGCCCAGTTCAAGCAGTTCGGCCACCCGACTTCGCACACGCTCTTCGGGAACCCCCTGGAACCTCAACCCTAGCGCTACATTCTTTTGTACCGTATACCAAGGCAGCAGCGTGTCTTTCTGGAAAATATAACCTAATGAAGGATGGATCCGGCCCTCGACCGCCTGGCCGTCTACCGTGATGCTGCCCGAGGTCGGCGCCAGAAAACCCGCGATCATATTAAGCAGTGTACTTTTGCCGCAACCCGACGGGCCGACAATTGAAACAAATTCGCCGCTGGCAATGTGCAGCGACACATCGCCGATCGCCCAGGTGCTTGCCTCGTCGGTCTGATACGTCTTGCCAACGTTCTTTAAATCGATCACGCCTAGATACCCCGCGCCTTACGCACAAAGCTCATATCGACGCACAAGGAATAAGGCACAGTTTTCATCTGTTCGTTGGAGAACTGGCGCCCGTCGCCCATAATTCGTGCCATCCGCCCATAGGCATCTTCGGTGATGACATTGTCCTTTAACCAGACGTTTTTTTTATAGAGAGCAATCGTTTTTAAAATAGAAGGCCTGGCAAGCGCTTGCAAATATTCGTCATAAACCAGATCGGTAATTGCCTCGGCCGAATTGTTGTTGATGAAATCTTGCGCTTTGACCAAACCCGTGACAAAAGCCTGCACTACTTCTGGGCGCTTTTGAATGGTGTCGCGCAGTGTGTAGGCGGCAATGCCGGGCACATCACCTCCCACGTATTCATTCCAGGCAGCATCGTTGATGCCATCGAATATGGGCACTCCCCACCCTTCCTGCATGGCTTGCTCCATCATGGATGCGGTCGCCATAGTTGCAGCCACAGAGCCTACTTTCAACGCCCCAAGCATGGTGGACAGATCGCCCAGAGGACGAATATCCACCTTGTCAGAGATGCCGGCCCGCTGCATGAGATAGACCGCCATGAGAGCCGTCACTGAACCGGGCTGGGTAGCGCCGATGCGCTGGCCCGCCAAATCCTTCAGAGACCTGAATTTTCCACTGTCGAAGTCTGTCTTGCGCACAAGCACATTGGCGTAAGTCATCCGGCGATCGAAGCCATAAATTAGCGCAGCAGCCTTACCCGCGACGGTGAGCGCTGGCGCAGCCGTGGCCGCAGTCGCGCCAAACAGTATCTGGCCCGCGGCCAGCATCTGATTGGTGCGCGGGCCGCTTTGAGTATTAAGGTACTCCACGTCCAGGCCGCCCTGACCGAAATACCCCTTCTTCAACGCCACATAGCCTGCGGTGAAAATGGGGTCGATACTGCCCTGGCCATAAACCGCCTTGCCCAGCTTACCCTGCGCTCGCGCAGCACTTAAGCCCAGCGCACTGACGCCTGCCAGCGCACCGCTGGCGATGAGAAAATTACGGCGGCCGATAGATATACGTGAATGGCTCATGTCGTTTGTCTCCGGAGCGTACAGTCGGCACCATGCGTTGACGTCGCATCCTGATTAGCAACGCAGCCGCTTCTGAGTCGGCTCAACGCAGGGAAGGCTGCAACGATTGTCGTGCAGCGGCGCGCTATCAGGCCTTCTTGGCATAGGCGCTACACCAGCCTTTTACCGATACCAGCTTTTGCGAAAAGATCGGACAGGGGCCCCATTGCTCACCCGCCTTTCCTTGAAAGAGCTGGCAATTACCACAGTCTTCGCCGGCCACGTACTTGGTCTGCTTGGCCTTGTCCACCAGTGTTGCGTCGTGCTTATACCCTAGCGCCTGCGCCATCGGATCATTTTCATCGACCTTTGCAGCCTCAGCAAGTACCTGACCCGTCAGGGCCAGCGAAGAGGCCAGGCCAACGCCGGCAGCTAAAAAAGTACGTCTGGATGATTTCATGGTTGACTCCTTAAAGTTTTCCGTCACGCCAATCAGCCCATAAAAAAGCCTTTCAGCGTTCAATACAAATCCCGGGTTCTTCCCGGGGCTAAAACACCGAATGAGCTAAGGCCTGCGATGGCCGCAGCCCACTCAGAAACCAAGTCGGTCTTTTGGTATTCTAATACCGGGGATCGCGCCGGAAGGAAAAAGGTGTGTCTTGCACTAGAATTTTGTCAGTTGCCCCCTTATTCCGCATTATTTGTCCTTCAACGCCGGCCTGCGAACGCAGCCACGCTGCTACAATAATTTCAGAATAAAATTGGCCCATATGCATCCGACAGACCCGCTTCCGAACCCATCAAGCTCAGTGACTTGCCCTTAACACCGAGTTTGTTTTCTGGCGCAAACAGAAGATTTCGAGATGCCCGAAAGAATATCAGCCTTAGCCCCGTTTCGACACGCCACCTTCCGCGCATTATGGACAGCCACGCTTGCTTCCAACCTTGGCGGCCTGGTTCAGGCGGTTGGGGCGGGCTGGCTAATGACATCCATCTCGAATTCCGACGATATGGTGGCCCTCGTACAAGCGGCCACCACTTTACCAGTCATGATTTTCTCGCTTGCCGCCGGAGCCCTAGCCGACAATTTCGACCGTCGCAACATCATGCTGATCGCACAAAGCATAATGATGCTGGTATCTGCCGTTCTGGCGATCTTTGCCTTTGCAGGGTTGCTTTCACCCTGGCTGCTGTTGTCCTTCACTTTCTTTATCGGCTGTGGCACGGCGCTTCACAACCCCTCATGGCAAGCATCGATGGGCGACCTCGTCCCACGAGAGGATCTTCCCGGAGCGGTAACGCTCAACAGCATGAGCTACAACCTCATGCGCAGCGTGGGTCCGGCCGTCGGAGGTTTAATCGTCGCCCTCGCCGGGGCCGCCTTCGCCTTTGCCTTTAATGCAATCAGCTACATTACCCTGATCCTGGCGCTGGCACGCTGGAAACCGCAGCG
Organism: Paralcaligenes sp.; assembly: GCA_039935015.1. GTDB lineage: Bacteria > Pseudomonadota > Gammaproteobacteria > Burkholderiales > Burkholderiaceae_B > Paralcaligenes. The sequence continues at coordinate 18,014 of JBDTLC010000019.1, forward strand.
TGCGCCACGTAGCCTGCCGCACGAAGCCTTCGGCAGCGCCATCATGGCAGGCCTGCGCTACATCGCCATGTCGCCCAACCTCTTGAAGGTGATGTTTCGAGCCTTCACGTTTGGCTTGGCGGCCGTCGTGATCCTCGCGTTGTTACCGTTGGTCGCACGTGACCTCGTCAAGGGTGGCGCCCTGACCTACGGCATACTTCTGGGCTGTTTCGGAGCCGGCGCCATCGGAGGCGCCCTCCTGAACGCGCGGGTCCGCGAAAGATGGAGTAACGAAACTATCGTGGGTGCAAGCTTCCTGGGCTTTGCATTAAGCGCCGTACTGCTTGCGCTAAGCCGCAATATGTGGATGAGTTGCGTGGCGTTATTGCCGGCCGGAGCCTGCTGGGTACTGGCGCTGTCACTGTTCAACGTAACGGTCCAGCTTTCCACTCCACGCTGGGTTGTAGGAAGAGCGCTTGCCCTCTACCAGACGGCCACCTATGGCGGGATGGCCGCAGGCAGTTGGATTTGGGGCATCTTGGCCGATGCCTACGGAGTGGATCGGGCACTGATCGCGTCAGCGGTAGTGCTGATTCTGGGCGCAATGATGGGGCTACGCTTTACCCTGCCAGAGTTCAGCGCGCTGAATCTCGACCCTCTGGGCCGCTTTAGCGAACCCGAATTGCGATTGGATCTGGCCTCGCGCAGCGGTCCGATCATGATCATGCTGGATTATGAAATTGCCCAAGAAGATATCCATACCTTTCTGGCCGAAATGGCTCTACGCCGCCGCGTCCGCATCCGGGATGGCGCTGGCCGGTGGGCGCTGCTGCGCGACCTTGAAAACCCCCGCATCTGGACCGAAAGCTACCATGTGTCCACTTGGGTAGAGTATGTCCGTCACCACCAACGCCGCACCCAGGCGGACGCCGAGGGTTTCGACCGACTTCTTGCGCTCCACCGTGGCACCAAGCCCCCGCGCGTTCATCGCATGATAGAGCGACAGACGGTGCCGGTACGCGACGATACGCCGCTTAAAGGGCAGCCAGAGATACCCTAGCTCTTTTATCGGCAAGTTAAACCGCAGAGGTCCGGTCCGACACTCAAGCAGCATCGCCCAAGGCCCACGCGGTCTGCGCTATTGAGCCAATTGAAAGCCATGCGCAAAGGGGTCGCGATCATCAATGAAAATAGTGTTCAACCCAGTGACGCGCGCCCAACCGGCAATCGATGGAATAATGGCGGTCATATCGCCTGCTTGGGTCATCGATTCGATGCGACCCTTGAACATGGAGCCGATGATGCTTTCATGGATGAATTCGTCGCCGAGCCCAAGCTTTCCTTTGGCGGCCCAATGAGCCATACGCGCCGAGGTTCCAGTACCGCAAGGAGAGCGGTCAATGGCTTTGTCACCATAAAAAACCGCATTGCGGGCAGTGGCTTCGGGCCGAGTGGGCTTGCCTGTCCACAGGATATGGCTCAGGCCTTTGATTTCAGGTTTCTCCGGATGCTGAAAGGTATATTTCTCGTTTAGGGCCTGGCGCAGCTTCGGACTCCATAGCAGCAAGTCCGACACGTGAACCTCGGCGATATCACTGAATGTTTCCTGCGGTTCGACAATGGCGTAAAAGTTGCCGCCATAGGCGACGTCCACAGTTACGCGTCCCAGACCGGGAACCTCGGCGTCGAGCCCGGTGGAATGCACAAACGACGCAACGTTAGTGATGCGCACTTCCTCCACATACGGCCCTTCCTGGCGATATTGGGCCACCACCACTCCCGCCGGAGTATCCAGACGCACGACTCCCGGCGTACGCGGCGCGACCAATCCATGCTCAATCATGGTCGTGACGGTGCCGATGGTGCCATGGCCGCACATGGGCAAGCACCCCGACGTTTCGATAAAAAGAAGAGCAATGTCGCAGTCTTCACGCGTTGATGGGTAAAGAATGGATCCCGACATAATGTCGTGCCCTCGCGGCTCAAACATGAGTCCGTTGCGGATCCAGTCGAATTCGGCCAGGAAATGCGCGCGCTTGTCCAGCATGGTTTTGCCTTGCAGTGGCGGCGCTCCCCCCGCAACGACTCTGACCGGGTTTCCGCAGGTGTGCCCATCAATACAGAAAAAAGTGTGTTTGGCCATGATAGATTCCTAAAATCGGTCCGGTCGAAAGGAATGGAGTGAAAGTGCACAAGGGCGATTCAAAATCATATCGCTCACTAATCGACCCGTGGCGGCCGCCTGGGTCAGCCCCAGATGGCCGTGCCCGAACGCATAGATAAGTTTAGACGTTCGCGGCGAGCGGCCAATGACCGGCAAGGTGTCAGGCAGGCTGGGCCGAAATCCCATCCATTGCGTACCACCGTCAGTCTTAAGTGCGGGAAGAAATTTTTTAGCCTTCGTCAGCATCGTTTCGCAGCGGCGATAGTTGGGTTTGCGCACCAGGCCGCCCAGTTCCACTGCGCCACCTACTCGTATGCCTGTTGACAAAGGCGTGATCACGAAACCGTGTCCACCGAAGGTAAGCTGCCGCCGCAGATCAAATGCATTGCAGGGCAGCGTCGTGTTGTAGCCACGTTCAGTTTCTAAAGGAATGGAGTCACCGATCTGACGGGCAAGCCGGCCCGACCATGCACCGCAGGCGACAACCACCTGCTCGGCTCGCAAGACGTTGCCTGCGGCCAATGTCAGCGTCACTCCGCGGTCGTCTGGCGTAAGGCCGACCGCTTCGTCCAGAATGAACTGCGCACCCTTACGTAGGGCCGCTCGGCCAATGCCCTGCGCCAGTTCATGGGGATCGGATACCGTTTTCCATCCTGGTACGAACTGAGCGTGCGTGAACTGGGGCGACAGTCCTGGTTGCAACTCATCGAGCGCAGACCCCGTTACTGCCTGTGATTCAATCCCGTGGTCGTCGCGCAATTTCCAGCCAGGTAGAGAGGCGGCGTATTGGGCGCCCCCCTCGTAAAGATGCAGCACGCCATCGGAACGAACCATCCAGTCCAGGCCCGCCCGCTTGAGCATGAGGGGCGTTTCCTGCCGAGCCAGAGCCATTAACGCGGCCTGCGCTCGGGTGCTGGCCGCATAACGCTCGCGGCCGCTTGCGCGCCACAGACGGATCAGCCAGGGAGCGATACGAGGCAGGTACGCCGGAGGTATCGATAAAGGCCCCAGTGGATCGACAAGCCATTTGAGTGCCTGACGCACCAGGCCAGGTGAAGCCATGGGCAGAATGTCGGAAAAAGCCAGCGCGCCGGCGTTCCCGTAGCTTGCTTCAAGCGCTATGCCCTTTCGGTCGATCAGTACGACGCGTTTTCCAGCCTCGGCAAGATAAAGCGCAACCGAAAGACCTACTACTCCAGCGCCCACCACCACGACCTCGTGAACAGCAGGTGTCAATTGCGCGCCTCTGCCAACTTGGGCGCGCCGAGAAGCGCGGGCCGTGTGGCGATGGCGTGGCGCACAATGCGCTCTACGGCGGCACGGCGCTCGCCCTGCAAAGGCAGGCGCGGTGCACGAACACGTTCGTTGGAATGGATTGCCAGGGCTTCCGCGAGCTTGATATTTTGTACCAGATAAGTGCTGACATCCAGATCGAGCAAAGGACGGAACCAACGATAGATTTCCAGTGCTTGCGCAGTGCGGCCGGCCTGCATAAGCCGATAGATGGCAACGGTTTCGTCGGGGAACGCAACAACCAGCCCGGCGACCCAGCCCACGGCGCCCACTGATAGGGCCTCGAAGGCAAGATTATCAACACCCGTCAGCACGTTGTAGCGGTTGCCTAGCCGATTGAAGATTTCGATCGTGCGGCGGATATCGTCAGAAGATTCTTTGATGGCCACGAATCGTGAATCGTCGGCCAGGTTTTCCATAATGTCGGGCGTTACATCGACGCGGTAGGCGACTCGGTTGGAATAGATCATAATGGGCAAATCGCCGGCGGCAGCTACCGCCCGCAAGGAAGCCTCCGTTTCTCGTTCGTCGGTATGATAGATGGGGCTGGGAACGACCATCAGGCCCGAGGCGCCCGCTTTGGCGGACAACCGAGCCATCTCGCAAGCTGAGCGCGTGGACGCGGCAGCAACAGTCATCAGAACCGGGAGGCGGCCGGCCGCGCCTTGCGCTATTTTCAACACATCAAGTCGCTCCTGGACGCTTAGCATTGGGCCTTCGCCCAGCGATCCGGCGACGATCAAGCCGTCACAGCCAGCTTCAATCAGCAAATCGAAACAACGCTGCATTTCAGCATGGTCAAGCTCCCCATCTTCCGTGAACTTTGTTGTCACGGCGGGAATAACACCTTTCCACATTTAACTTCTCCTTCGTATAAAAGGATAGTCTGAACAGACTACGGCAGCTTGCACCCCCGATGCGGTGGTGGCACCGCGTCGCCAGTCCAGATCGCCCCCAGGCTTTACGATGGCCTGGAGCGGATCCTCATTAGCCCAGATAATCACACGATTGGATCCAATATGCAATATATTTTATTCGATTATGGCTTATGATTTGATATCGAGGGATCAACCTCGCCTTTGATATCATGCGCATAAGTGGTGGTCTGAACATGTGTCGTTCAAGGGTGCGCCCCAGGCTGGATGCTAAGTAACACAACATTCGAGGTAGCGATTTGGACTATTGGTCAAAGGTAAGCGTCGTAGATCTCGGCAAGGCCGCTTCGGCAGCGGATGTCATATACGGCGCCTTGCGTGACGCGATTATTCGCGGAGAGATGCCCGAGGGAGAAACCCTGCGCCAAGACAATATTGCGCAGATTTTCAATGTCAGCCGCATTCCAGTGCGCGAAGCACTAAAACTGTTGGAATCGCAAGGGCTGGCCACATCAGTGCGCTACAAAGGCGTCGTGGTCGCCTCTATGTCTACCCGCGAAATTTCCGAGATTTTCGAATTCCGTGCGCTGATCGAGCCCAA
>JBDTLC010000020.1:0-10736 GCA_039935015.1 Paralcaligenes sp.
ATCCGCAGCAATATGAACAGATCCTGTTGTTGCTTTGATCACTTGACGGTCGTTGTGCTGGCTTTATAACGGCGTCGAGCCTAGGGTTTACCTTAGTATTTGTTCAAATTGAAAGTATGGAAAAGCCCAAGATAAGCTTTTGTTGCGTTGCATTATTACGGATGCTTTCTACGTCATATACAGATACTAGAAACGCTACTTAAAATCGCGAAAGCTCAGCTAAGCTCTTAATGTAGCTGGCTTTTATGTTTGTCAAGGCGATGGTGGTAGTACATTGTGACAGTGCAAAAAATGTCTTGCCTTATTGCGGGTTTTCCCTCACAATTTCACTCATGATGACTAAGGTACTTTTCGTTTGCATGGGTAATATCTGCCGCTCACCGAGCGCAGAGGGCGTTTTTCGCCATTTAATCGACGATGCCGGATTATCCGGAGTGGTAGGAGTCGATTCCGCTGGTACCCACAGCTTCCATATCGGCGAACCGCCTGACGCTCGGGCGCAAGCTGCAGCGCGTAAGCGGGGCTACGACATTTCGGGTCGCACTGCGCGGCTGGTTACGGCCGACGACTTTCGTGAATTCGACATGATTCTCGCTATGGACTGGGAAAACCTCTCGGCCTTGCAGCAGCAATGTCCCAAGATCTACCAGCATAAGCTGATGCTGCTGATGCGTTTCGCGAACGAGTTCGAAGAGGCTACCGTTCCTGACCCCTATTATGGCGGCCCTGAAGGCTTCGGCAAGGTTCTCGATTATCTCGAAGATGCCTGTCAAGGTGTTCTTGAGCTGGTGCGTAAGCGTGCTACGCAATATCAGGCGGCATAACGTAATTTGTTCGGTATGTGGTCAGTTAAAAAAACCGCGCTTGTCGCGGTTTTTGCTTTCGGTGTCGTTTTAATTGAGGTTTGCAAACGGCGTTGGCGAGTGTTGCGGGTCGAACGTGGCTGCTACTTTAAATGGTCGTCAGCAGTATTGCCATATCTTATATCATAGTAAATTAGTCGGGAATTTGTTATACTTGACTTAATTAGTCGGGTTAACGAATGCCGGCTATGGTTCTACTTATTTGTATTAGGTTTAGGCAAGGAACTCATCATGCGTTTAACGACAAAAGGGCGTTTTGCAGTGACAGCCATGATTGATCTGGCGTTACGGCAGCAAAGTGGCCCAGTTACATTGGCGGCCATTAGTCAGCGTCAGAATATTTCGCTGTCTTATCTCGAGCAATTATTTGGCAAGCTGCGTCGGCACGAACTGGTCGATAGCGTGCGCGGACCAGGGGGTGGGTATTCATTGGCCCGTTTGGCGCGCAATATTACGGTTGCCGACATGATTTTTGCGGTGGATGAGCCACTCGATGCAACGAGCTGCGGTGGTAAAGAAAACTGCACCATTGGGCGACTCGGTAAATCCGGCAAATGCATGACCCATGATTTGTGGTCTACTCTTAACCGGAAGATGGTTGATTATCTCGATTCGGTTTCCCTGCAAGACTTGGTCGACCAGCAGCGCATGCGCCTGCTGCAGGAATCGTCTCAAGAGCTGGCCGAAGCCCGTCTTAACAGAATGCCAGCCGTTGTGGCCACCACTCCAGTAGCGGCATAAAAGTTTTCAGGAGTCAGTTCGATGCGTTCACGTCCGGTGTACCTGGATTATTCGGCGACGACGCCGGTGGATCCCCGCGTCGTCGATAAAATGGTGCCATGGCTATATGAAAAGTATGGCAACCCGGCATCTTCAAGCCATTCGTATGGGTGGGAGGCCGAAGAGGCCGTAGAAGGTGCGCGCGTCGACGTTGCAAAGCTGCTTAACGCCGATCCGCGTGAAATCGTCTGGACCTCGGGGGCGACCGAGTCGGATAATCTCGCGCTCAAAGGAGCCGCCGCGTTTTATTCGAGCCGCGGTAAACACATTATTACGGTCAAAACTGAGCACAAGGCTGTGCTCGATACCTGCCGCGAGCTCGAACGGCATGGCTTCGAGGTCAGCTACCTGGACGTGCGCCCCGACGGCCTGGTCGATCTGGACGCGTTGCGTGCCGCTATTCGGGGCGATACCATTTTGGTGTCGGTGATGTCTGTCAATAACGAGATCGGCGTTATTCAAGATATTGCCGCCATAGGTAATATCTGTCGTGAAAAAGGCATCGTGTTTCATGTAGACGCGGCACAGGCTACGGGTAAGACTGTCATCGACTTACAGGCGCTCAACGTTGATCTCATGTCGCTTTCGGCTCATAAAACCTATGGCCCCAAAGGGATAGGCGCGTTGTATATACGGCGCAAGCCGCGTATCCGCATCGAGGCACAGATGCATGGCGGAGGGCACGAACGTGGGTTCCGGTCGGGCACTTTGGCTACCCACCAGATCGTAGGCATGGGCGAAGCTTTTCGTTTGGCACGTGAAGAAATGGCGGCTGAAAATGAACGTATCCGCATGCTGCGCGACCGTTTGTGGGCGGGAATTTCAAAGATTGAAGCCGTTTGCCTAAATGGCGATATCGAACAACGCGTGGCTCATAACTTAAATGTCAGCTTCAATTATGTCGAAGGTGAGTCGCTGATCATGGCGCTTAAAGACCTGGCCGTATCGAGCGGTTCGGCCTGCACGTCAGCCAGCCTTGAGCCCTCTTATGTGCTGCGTGCCTTGGGTCGAAGCGATCAACTTGCGCATAGTTCCATACGTTTTGCGATAGGCCGTTTCACGACTCAGGAAGAAATAGATTTTGCGGTTCAGTTAATTAATGACCGTGTACGTAAATTGCGCGATATGTCGCCACTGTGGGAAATGGCTCAGGAAGGTATTGATCCGAATACCGTTCAGTGGGCGAGCCGCTAGTCGGAAATATCTATGGTTTATAGTGAAAAGCTGCTCGATCATTACGAAAACCCGCGTAACGTGGGGGCCTTTGATCAGTCTGGTGCAGACGTCGGAACGGGACTGGTCGGAGCGCCTGCGCTGGGCGACGTGATGAAGCTGCAGATCAGAGTGAACGAATCGGGTATTATTGAAGATGCCAGGTTCAAAACCTATGGCAGCAGTTCAGCAATAGCCGTCAGTTCTTTGGTGACCGAGTGGGTCAAGGGTAAAACGCTAGATCAGGCCCTGGACATACACAGTGCAGAAATTGCCGAAGAGCTGGCCTTGCCGCCCGTCAAGATTCACTGTTCGATCTTGGCAGAAGATGCCATCAAGGCAGCGGTGCGCAACTACAAACAGAAGCTTCAGGAGTTGTCATGAGCATTACCCTTACACAGAAAGCAGCCGACCACATCGATCGTCATCTTAAAAAGCGTGGCGCAGGTATTGGGTTGCGCCTGGGCGTACGTAACACGGGATGCTCGGGCATGGCATACAAAATCGAGTATGTAGATCAGGTTCAGGCCGACGATATTTTGGTCGAGTCGCTGGGCGTCAAAGTATTCATCGATCCTGAAAGCTTGTCTTATCTTGATGGTACGCAACTCGATTATTCGCGTGACGGCTTGAACGAAGGTTTCAAGTTCGCCAACCCGAACGAGAAAGGCACTTGCGGATGTGGCGAGTCCTTCACCGTGTGATGCACGTTTAGAAGGTGAGTAGTGGCAACCACAAGGCGTTGCCCGTACAAAAACGGGTTCGTCGCTAATTTAGCGGCACCCCTTGTGGGTGCCAGAACGCACAACATGTTTAGTCTTCGTGCCGTAGATGCGGGAACAGTATGACGTCACGGATGCTAGGGCTGTCGGTCAGCATCATGACCAGACGGTCTATCCCGATGCCGCAACCACCAGTGGGTGGCATACCGTATTCAAGTGCACGAATGTAGTCGGCATCGTAATACATGGCTTCTTCGTCTCCGGCGTCCTTGGCCTGCACTTGCGCCTGAAAGCGTGCTGCCTGGTCTTCGGGATCGTTCAACTCTGAAAACCCGTTGGCAATTTCACGGCCAGTAGCAAAAAGCTCGAAGCGTTCAGTGATCCCCGGCTGCGTATCCGAGGCACGCGCCAATGGTGATACTTCAATGGGGTAATCAATAATGAAGGTGGGTTGCCACAACTTGGATTCCGCCGTTTCTTCGAACAGCGCCAATTGCAAAGCGCCGATTCCCGCTCTGGTCAGTACCGGGCCGTTGACGTCGGCACCCAATTTTTTTAGCTCCGTGCGCAAGAACGCCTGGTCGTGCAATTGCACTGTCGTGTAGCCGCTGGCGTATTTCTCGATAGCCTGCACGATAGTCAGTCGATCGAAGGGCTGGCCCAGATCGAGCGGCTGCCCCTGGTAGCTTAGTTGTGTGCTGCCACAAGCTGCCTGCGCCGCGCAACGAATCAGCGACTCAGTGAAATCCATCAACCAGCGATAATCGGTATACGCGGCATAAAATTCCATCATGGTGAATTCAGGGTTGTGGCGCGGACTGACCCCTTCATTTCGAAAATTGCGGTTAATTTCAAAGACGCGATCGAAGCCACCCACGACCAGGCGCTTTAGATACAGCTCGGGCGCAATCCGCAAGAACATATCCATATCGAGCGCGTTGTGATGCGTCTCGAAAGGCTTGGCGCTGGCACCTCCCGGAATGGGATGCAGCATGGGCGTCTCGACTTCAAGAAAGCCGTTGTCCAGCATGAACTGGCGAATGGTGGCTACGGTTTTGCTGCGCGTCTTGAAGGTATGCCGCGTTTCTTCGGTCATTATCAGATCAACATAGCGCTGTCGATAACGTAGTTCTTGGTCGGCGACCCCATGAAATTTATCGGGCAGTGGCCGCAACGATTTGGCCAGCAGACGCGCGCTTTGCGCATGCACCGACAGCTCGCCCTTGTTGGTTTTGAAGACATTGCCCTCAATCGCGATAATGTCGCCGATGTCCCAGGTTTTGAAATCGGCGTATCGATCTTCGCCAAGGCTGGCCCGGTCGAGGTAGATCTGGATGCGTCCGGCGCCATCTTGCACCGTTGCAAAACTGGCCTTGCCCATGACGCGCTTAAGCATCATGCGCCCGCCGATCTTGGCGCGTCGCTCCACGGCGGCAATGGCGTCCTGGTCGAGCGCGTCGTAATCTTGGTGCAATTGAGCGCTGGTGCAGTCTGGTCGGAAGTCGTTCGGGTAAGCGGGCCCCTCGGCGCGCAGCTTGCCTAGCTTGTTGCGGCGTTCGGCGATTAGGCGGTTTTCATCCGTGGCAGGAGCGTTGTGTGCGGAGGAGGTCGTGGAAGTGGATTCAGTCATGGTTTGGTTATCAAGAATAATTTCGTATGTCGTCGAGCACGGTTGTGCCGAAATCGTCGCGGGCGATGTAGCGGAGAATCTTTGCAGCCGTCTCGGCGGGCGTGGCAAGTTCACCTTCTTTGTGCATGGATACGAAGCGCGACAGGCCTGGGAAGTCTTTGGGGTCGCTTGCGCGTAGGTGTTCTTGCATTCCCGTGTCAACCACGCCTGGAGCCAGTGAAACAATCTGTATATCGGGCGCTTCCACTGCCACCACTTGTGAGTATCGATCGACGGCCGCCTTGGTAGCGCAATAAACGGCCCAGCCTGGCATCGCATTGCGGCCCGCGCCAGATGAAATGTTCAGAATTCGACGTTCGGCTTTCAAATCACGTGTCGCGTTTAGAAACGCCGCGCTCATCAGCATGACGCTGGTTACGTTCAGGTTAAAGGCCGCAGTAATAGCGGTTTCATCGTCCAGTCGAGCAGAAGCCCGCACCGGGTCAACCGTGCCCGCGTTGTTGATGAGCAAGTAGCGCTGCATGTCGACAGGCAGCGCGGCCATGATCTGTACCGCGCAGCGTTTGGCTGCGCCCGGATCACCCAGATCGACCTGAATCTGCTGCAAGGTGCAACCGGCCTGCGCCGCGTGGGCCGCAAGGCTGGCACTAGAGCTGCGCGCCATAGTGATAAGGTGCGCACGAGGATCCATCAGCCCAAGGGCCAAGGCGTGGCCCAAACCTTTTGAGGCCCCACTGATAATGGCAACTGTCGATAGACTCATGTGACTCTCTCCGGGCAGATTCATACGCCTTGTTTCAGGCTGGCCTCGATAAACATGTCGAGATCACCATCGAGCACTTTTTGCGTGTTCGATGTTTCGACATTCGTGCGCAAATCCTTGATACGACTCTGATCGAGCACATAAGAACGTATCTGGTGACCCCAGCCCACGTCCGTTTTGGCGTCTTCCATTTTCTGATGCTCGGCCATACGTTGGCGCAGTTCAAGCTCGTAGAGGCGCGATTTAAGCATTTGCATGGCTTCGGCGCGGTTACGGTGCTGCGAGCGGTCGTTTTGGCATTGCACGACGATGCCGCTGGGCGTGTGCGTAATACGCACGGCCGAATCGGTCTTATTGATGTGCTGTCCGCCCGCGCCGCTGGCTCGGTAAGTGTCGATGCGAAGGTCGGCGGGATTGATGTCGACTTCGATGGAGTCGTCAACCTCGGGGTAAACAAAGACGCTGGCGAACGAGGTGTGGCGCCCGTTGGCCGAGTCGAAAGGGCTTTTACGCACCAACCGGTGTACGCCGGTTTCAGTGCGCAGAAAACCAAAAGCGTGATCGCCTTCAATTTTGATTGTGGCCGATTTGATGCCGGCCACCTCGCCCTCGGATTCTTCCAGGACCTGGGCCTTAAAATCTTTACGTTCGCAATAGCGCAGGTATTGACGCAGGAGAATGGAGGCCCAGTCTTGTGCTTCAGTGCCGCCAGCGCCAGACTGGATATCCAGAAAGCAATTGAAAGGGTCGGCCGGGTTCGAGAACATGCGTCGGAACTCCAGGGCGTCGAGTCGCGCGCCATAGGCTTCGCAATCGTGTTCGATGGCCAATAGGGTGCTGTCGTCGTGATCGGACAAGGCAAGCTCGAAGAGTTCAGTTGAATCGGCTATACCCGTGCCTAGTTCTGACAAGGTGTGTACGGTGTTTTCCAGGCTTTTCTTTTCCCGACCTAGATCCTGAGCGCGTTTAGGATCGTTCCAGACGTCGGGGTTTTCTAGTTCGGCGTTGACAACTTGCAGGCGTTCAGATTTCGCATCGAAGTCAAAGATACCTCCGTAGTGCCTGTTGCCGGTCTTCGTAATCCTCTAGACGGGCAGCAAGTAGGTTTTGACGTTCGGCTTCCATAATATTCCTGAATAGTTTGCTTGGGCGCGGCGATTTTCCGCAGTTGATCGGGCATTTTAACTCGGACGTGCGCAGTGCGCCGAATGCAGAAGTGTGTAGGCAGCAGATGTCGGCCGGTGCCTTGCTGATCATGGTGGTGATAATAGAAATGTGAGGAATATGAACGTCGTGCATGAATTCATCTTGTATTGTTATAAGTACATATATACAATTGGTCTAGTTCATTATCAACTCGACCCGTCAGATATTCCGATGAAACCTCAGACCCTTGCCCAGAAACTGATTGCGAAAGCCTGTCATCGGGCAACGGTCGAGGTGGATGAAATCGTTACCTGCGATGTAGATCTTGCCATGTTTCACGATTCCAGCGGACCCCGGCGCTTAAAGCCTATGCTAGAAAGCCTGGGAGCTTCGATATGGGACAAATCGAAGGTCGTTCTGGTCATGGATCATTATGTTCCAGAAGAAGATGAAGACTCCCGAAGAATTTTGAAAATCGCCCGTGACTGGGCTCGTGCGCAGCAACTCCCGAACGTCTACGATTCGATAGGTATCTGCCACGTGGTGTTGCCGCAGAAAGGGCACATCAGGCCAGGTACGTTCTGTGTGGGCGGCGACTCTCATTCGCCGACCGGCGGCGCCTTTGGTGCCTATATGTTTGGTGTGGGCAGCACCGAAATGCTGGGCGTGATCGTGACCGGCCAAATTTGGGTAAAAGTACCGAAAACCATCATGATGGAATGGTCGGGCCGGCTTGCCCGCGGTGTGACAGCCAAAGATATGATGCTGCACATGATAGGCCGTTATGGAAGCAATGGCGCCGATTACGGTGCAGTCGAGTTCAGTGGCGACGCCGTTTCGGCCCTGTCCATGCAAGAGCGCATGACCTTGTCGAATATGAGTGCGGAGCTTGGTGCTCAGGTCGGGTTGATTGCGCCGGACCAGACAACGCTGGACTATCTTCGGCATGCCGGAGTCGCCGACGAATATGAGCTTGCCAACATCCGGACCGATGCGCTGGCCGATTTCGAGACGCGACAGTTCGATGCCTCGAATCTGGCTCCCATGGTGGCTGCGCCCCATAGTCCGGCCAATGCGCATCCTGTAGGCCAATTCGAAAACACGGCCATCCAGATTGCCTATCTCGGTGCCTGTACGGGTGCCAAACTGGACGATTTGCGCGCGGCGGCAAGCGTACTGAAAAACAGCAAGATAGCTCCTTCGGTCAGGCTTCTGGTAGCCCCAGCATCCCAGCAGGATCAGCAGGATGCACAGAAAGAGGGGATTATGGATATATTGCTTGACGCCGGCGCGCAGGTTTTTGCGACCTCTTGCGGGGCTTGTTCGGGATATGGCAATGCGCTGGCTGGCGCCTCGAATGTCATATCCAGTACGGCCCGGAATTTCAAGGGCCGCATGGGCTCGGCGCAGACCGACGTCTACTTGGCCTCTCCGTACACCGTGGCGGCTTCTGCGCTGACCGGTCGAATTACGGATCCCAGAATCATTCTTGCGCAAGGTCGATAGCGATGCAACATCGAGTGTGGCGGGTTGGATCAGATATTGATACGGACGCCTTGGCGCCGGGCGCGTACATGAAGTTTGAACTGCCCGAGATTGCGCGGCATTGTCTGGAGAATCGCTATCCCGGCCTGGCCGGATCGATCAAGAAAGGCGATGTCCTGGTTGCGGGGCCGAATTTCGGCATGGGTTCGTCCAGAGAACAGGCGGTGGGTGTGCTGGTGGAGCTGGGTTTGGCGGCAGTGATTGCACCTTCTTTTAGCGGCTTGTACTTTCGCAATGCCTTCAATCTTGGCTTGCTTGCCATAGTCTGCCCGGATGCGGCGCGGATCGCCGATGCCAGTATGATCCAGATCGATACCGGTCGTGCATGCATAAAAACCGACGCCGATGTTTTGCTGCAATGCCAGCGTATCCCCCAATTTTTGATTGACATGGCCGCGGTGGGGGGCTTGTTGAATCAATTGAAGCTAAAGCACTCGACACAAAACGTATGAATAATTTGAAATCGCTCTTGCATTCTCAGCCCTGCGTGCTCGCTCCTGGGGTCTACGACAGCCTGTCGGCACTGATCGTTCAGCAAACCGGCTTTGCTGCTGCTTATTTATCGGGCGCTTCTATTGCCTACACGCGGATTGGCCGATCGGACGTTGGGTTGACCACGTATACGGAAGTTGAGCAAACCCTGGCGCGTATTACCGATAGGGTCGACTTGCCCGTCATCGTTGACGGTGATACCGGATTTGGCAATGCGCTGAATGTAATCCGCACCGTTCGAGGTTTTGAAAAAGCCGGCGCGGCCATGATTCAGCTGGAAGACCAGAGCTTTCCAAAGCGTTGCGGACATTTGGCGGGAAAATCGTTAGTTCCGCTCAGTCAGATGTGTGGAAAATTGAAGGCGGCCCTCGATGCCCGCCATAGCGAAGATACGCTTATCCTTGGGCGCACCGATGCCTTGGCTGTCGAAGGTATGCAAGCAACGCTGGATCGCGCCGAGGCGTATTTAGAGTGCGGCGTGGATGCTCTGTTTATTGAAGCTCTACGAAGCACGGACGATATGCGCGTGGCCTGCGAGCGTTTCAAGAACCGCGTGCCTTTGGTGGCGAATATGGTGGAAGGTGGAATGACGCCGATACAGTCCGCCGAGGTTTTGAGCGCAATCGGGTTCAAGATTGTGATCTTTCCGGGGGGCGCCGCCAGGGCTGTCGCCCACAGCCTGCAAAGCTATTACAACCTGCTGCATAAAGACGGATCCACGCAGGCCCACGCGGCCTCGATGCTTAATTTTGATCAATTGAACGCGCTGATCGAAACGCCACAACTGCTCGAGCGAGGCGCCCGTTACGAATAGTCGCCGCCGGTCCAACGTTGAAATTACTGGTTTTCGTCCATGATCCAGGAGTCCTTTCCCTTGGTTCGCTTATTGGACATGGCCATACGATATTCAAAGCGATGCGGGTTGTAGGCTGCAATGAGATATTCGATAGGTGTATTGCTTGCGTCGCGTATGACCCGATTGATGCATAGTAGCGGTGAGCCTACTTCCATATCAAGGTTTTCGGCGTGTTGCACGTCGGCCAGGATCGCGGTGATCGATTGTTCGGCCGACACCAGCTTGATACCGAGTTTTTTGAACAGCGTCTGGATGGGGTAGAGAGTGAGGTCGTCTTGCGAGAAGCGCTTGCCGATGTGCTCCGGCACGTAGGTTGTCAGATAGGAGAAGGGTGCATCTTCATATCGCCGGACTCGAATGGCTTTTTGTACTCTGGCGTTGACGGCGAGTTCCAGCTTGCTTTGGACGTCTGGATTCGGAATTTCGTAGCTGAAGGCCAAGAGCAAGGCCCGGGTGCTTGCCGCCATGCCATTCAGATGGGCGAGCAGCTTATTGATATCGGCTGAAAAAGGTTGGACCTTGATTGCGGCCTTGATTGGAAACGTGCCCGAGCCTTGGCGACGCTCAACAAGCCCGTCGCGTTGCAGAAGATCCAGCGATCGTCGGATCGTGAGCCGGGATACGTGGTACCGCTCTGCCAGAGCGTTTTCGCCCGGCATAGCGTCGTTAGGGCTGAACTCGTGATTCTCGATACCTTGTTTTAACAGGCGGTATATTTTGTAGTAAC
>JBDTLC010000021.1:0-12732 GCA_039935015.1 Paralcaligenes sp.
GCCTGGGGCTTTGGTCCAAGTAAAGGGCTGACAAACGGGCAGCAAATCGGTGCATTAAAGGCTCAGATCCACCGGCCTGCCACGGACGTTCTGGAGATCAAGCCCGCGCAGCATCAGGTTCGCAAGCTGGCGGCTATTACACTGGACCTCTCGGGTATTGCTAAAGGCTACGGGGTAGATCAACTGGCCAGCTGCCTTGACAGCTTTGGAATCACCCGCTATCTGGTGGGTATCGACGGCGAAATGCGCTCACGTGGCGAGAAACCCGACGGCCAGTCTTGGGTTATTGCCATCGAAAAGCCTCTGCGTAATATACGCGAAGTCATGGGCGTGATGGAGCTCAGCGATGCCGCCATTGCAACTTCGGGCGACTATCGAAATTGGGTTGAGTATCAGGGCACATCTTACTCTCACACAATAGACGGTACCTTGCAGGAGCCATCATCCAATCGGCTCGCCGCAGTGACCGTTGTCGCAACGAGCTGCATGCTGGCCGACGCCTGGGCGACTGCCTTGTTGGTTCTTGGCGAAAAAGCGGGAGTCGATTTGACCCAAAAGCGCGGTATGGATGCACTGTTCGTGTTGCATGACGGCGATGATTTTCTACAAATTTCTATCACTGCTGGACAAATTGCGCACTAGGTTCCTAGTTAGGCCATGCGTCAATCTATTGATCATCGTAGAAATCAGTGAACCAGCGTTCACTGGAACTTTGATGACATTTCCAACCTGGTTCCGAGCGGATCGTCAAACAGAAGCTCCGATGAGTGCACCAACTGTTGCGGTCAAGCCCATTGCTAACGCACCCCAGAACGAGACACGCAATACAGATGCGAGCACGGGGGCGCCGCCAGCGCGTGCAGCGAGAACACCCAAGAGTGCAAGGAATAGAAATGAGCTAGCTGCCAGGCCCCACATAAGTACCCCATTGGGAAGCATTAAGACTACCAATAGTGGAAACGCAGCACCCGTAGCGAAAGTTCCAGCGGAGGCAAATGCCGCTTGAACAGGTTTCGCAGCCAGGGTATCGGATATGCCAAGCTCGTCTCTGGCGTGTGCACCAAGCGCATCGTGAGTCATGAGTTGGGTGGCAACACTTGATGCCAACGATCTATCTAGGCCGCGTCGAACATAGATTGATACCAATTCCTCGTGCTCCTGATGGGGGCCCGTCGCTAATTCTTTACTTTCGCGAACCAGATCTGCACGCTCCGTATCAGCTTGTGAGCTTACTGAGACATACTCACCAGCGGCCATTGACATCGCGCCTGATACGAGGCCGGCAACACCCGCAACAACAATGGCCCCAGTACTAGCACCAGCCGCCGCCACACCTAATAAGAGGCTCGCGGTAGAAACAATTCCGTCGTTCGCTCCAAGAACGGCGGCGCGTAGCCAGCCTGTTCGATGCGTTCTATGTTGTTCGCTGTGTCTCATATATTTCCACTGAATGTGCGGGTGGTGTTCATAGGGCACTTCCCAAACGACCGCCAGGTTGATTGAAGCTATGCTTCGAGCTTATAGGCGCTTAGGAAAGAGAGTCATGTGATAGATTCTTCAACTCATCGCCTCGAGATACAAGCTTAACGCTTAAATCTTTTCCTTGGTCGCCCTGGTTGAAGCTCAGGCTCATATTCAGTTTGGTATCGCGATCTTGCTGGTGATGCTGCCGCGGATGATTGCGGGTTGGCACGGCGTGAGTTCGCCGATCGTACCGCCACCACCGCTATGGCAAGATTGGCTTGCCCACTTGGTGCAATTTGTGCTGTACGTTTTATTGTTTGCCGTTTTGCTGCTCAGTATTGCCAACCGCTTGTGGTCGCCCGACGCCTGGAATTTCCTCGGCATCGAGCGCCCTCGCGATCCAGATCGCTAATTGCACTCGAACGACACTATGTGGATCAGCGCACAGACTCCGCGTAATGTGTGGCGCATGCTTGTGCCTCCACTGCTAAATTGGATGGGCATCCGCAATGAACACTAATTCTTGGGTGTCGATGACGCCACTTCGTTCCGATGTCAGGCCGGTAGATATAGATACATTAACGTTCGCGTCTGTCAGAGCTTACTCCCATAGCTTTGCGCTCTTTCTGTAGCTTCAGCCTTCGAGCACGACAACTTCGATATCACCCCGCTCAGCAAAATCGCTAGATCATGCAAGAATCCTTAGCGCAGGGCCGCTAGTCGTTGGCGTCGTTCTGGCTATCGGTATCAATGTCATTGTGTCGCACAATTGACGCGCCGACTTTGGACCAGCCCTGCAGGGGCCCCCGTTCTATTGCCCGTATAAATCGGTCACCATGCCCCCTTGCGATCCTTCTGCTCGCTGTTCTTGTGTGGGCCCATTATTTCACGCTCTTCGACCTTTTCCCTGGACAAGTTTTCATCCCGCAAGGGGACGGTTCTGGAGTAGTAGTGCTTGTGCAGCGTACCTACAATTCGCCCGGTATCGGGCGCGGCTGTCGCGTTGATCTTCATATGGGTTCCACTGAATGCCTGTTGGTATCAGTTTAGTTGTCACGCGCTCAGACTTTCGTTCGGTGGCCCACACAGCAGACAACAATAATTGGATCTTAGAGAGTGGCGTTGGCGACTCGGGGCTTCGGCTGTCCAGATAAATGGCATGGAGTTTTCGTCTTGATGAGCGGAGTCGTCGTGGAGGGCAGTTGGCAGCCCCGAGAATCCTAAGCAGCTCGCGTCTGCGCATAGGAGCCTGCCCATGAACGCTCAACGTTTTACTTGAGAATTCGAACAAAAAGACGTTCGACGAGTCACCGTGAGTGACTATTCCTCGGCCGAAGTGACCGTCCGAATGGACGGGTTGACTCACACGCGGCTTGATAAAATTGCGAATCTTTATCAACCAGCGTGAACTAGCCTCGGAGTAACCTCGCATGCTTCGCTAACGCTGTGCTGAAAAGAACATACGTGTACGCAACGAAGCATAAATCGTTTGCTTGATTAGTGCGATAGCGTACAGACAGTGTGGCCTTTTTCGAACATCCTCTATCCTTAGTATCCTGCGTTTGTCGGATTGCGTATTTCAGATAGGGGCCATCATGGGCAAGGAAAGTGAACACACATCAACGAGCACAGCAATCCTGGCCACCAGGCAAGCTCGGATGTCTTTCCCCAACAAAAGTGCACTGAGCACTGAACCGAGAAACCCGTCGAATCCGACAAAGTGCCTTTCCGTGGTAGCTCCAGGAAGATATCCGCCTATGCTGTATGAAGGTGACGTGACGGCTTCTCAAGGCAGCACAATGTCCCATGATAGCTTCGGAGGTCGAGGGATCCGGAAACCTATGAGCCAACCTGGTATCGATAAAGTCGGCGATAAGTGCGAGCAGCAGGTCAGTGGCGCAAAAATTGCCTCGGACAACTTGACCGAAGACGAAACACTGACGTTGGAGGTTCATGCGTCCAAGTTGATCCAATTGACGCAGGAGCACTATGGCGTCTCACGAGATGTAGCTGAACGGCAAATAAACGGCTTCTTCGAGCGGCTCAGTAAGTAAGGCTAGCTGCCTCCCAAGAGCTGTGAAACGCTGCCGCATCCTAGATAACTTTTGCGGCGGTCCGTGTGGCCAGTTTGTGGTTCAGCGACCGATTTACGGCAAGATCACCGTCCGTCGCTCTTGGCCGAACTCATCATCTTTTGATGGTCACGAGTACAAAGTGTGGCCAGTGTAAGAGGTCGCCCCTGCGCGGCCCGTTCGAAGTGAACACCGTTGCCAATACTTGGGGAGTGTTTTTAGGGTTTGAACTCGACGAGGTCATCGCCGAGGCTACCGTATTACGACGAAATGCATCGGAGAATTAACCCGCCGATTTTCTTTGGTAATCAAACGACTTCAGAGAACGCTACTTCACAATCACCGTCGTGCCTTCGCCACTGCCGGTGCTGCCCTTGCTGCCAGTGTTTCCTCTGGCGCCGGTGCTCCCCCTGGCGCCTGTGCCGCCAGTCGCGCCCGTGTCTCCTGTATTCCCAGTTGCGCCTTGGCCGCCAGTTGCGCCTGTATCGCCGGTGGCCCCGGTATATCCTGTGTTACCCGTATTACCTGTACTGCCCGTGGGGCCTTGAGGGCCGGCGGGGCCCGTACAAGCTCCTAATGCGAGCATGACTAGGGCTGCAAAAGCTAGATTTGAATATTTCATGATGACTCATCCTATTAGACTGACAGGAATCACCCACGTTATTGTGAGTAATCCCCTCGAACTCGATCGGTAACCAGCAAAAATAACTAGCGTCTGTAGATCAGGTCATCGCTATTGCTGAAGCGGATCGGCAGCCGATTTGCATACATCACGTCAGGGATGCCTGATTTCGGAGCGTCACTGTTCGTCTCAAGACTACGTGCCTGATGTCGTTATGTCCGTGCGCTAGCGCTCATAGCAGCCTCTTTCAGTAGAAACATTCCGGCGTTGCTAATCACTGCGGCCTCAGCTGAAATGCCATGCCGTGCTCTGTGCGCTATCGCACCGACAGTGCGATCTTTTGCGACCATTCTTTAACATCTTTCAGTAGCGTGCGAAGTGTTTCCCGATTGGATGCTTTTAGTGGGAGGCCACCAGTCCAAGCCGACGCTCAATGTGGCTCTGAGGACCGAAGTAAGAGCAAGAGGAACAAAATGGCCAATGTACCCGAAGGAAAAATTGCATTTAGTCGCGATATTCAGGAATATGTGCAGACCAAGCGAGAAACAGTGGCCGTTAGTGACACTAATTTCACTGATATCTCTGCAGTAGTTTTGTCGGAAATAGACATTAATACGGGCGCGCTCGATCGCATCCAAGCGCTAGGCTACGGCATCCCAATTTTCGCGGTGTCGGACGAAGATCCCAACACCACGCCAAAGATCAAAGGGCTCAACGGTGTCATAGCCCGCGAGGCGCTCAACTCGGAATACTTTGGGCGTATGGTCGAGGTGGCGGCGAAAAAGTTCGATCTTGACGTCCTGCCGCCTTTTTTTCTCGCACTGACCCAGTATGAGCGTCAGGGTTATGCGCAGTTTGACTGCCCCGGTCACCAAGGTGGCCAATTCTTTCAACGCCATCCTGCTGGCCGCCGCTTTTATGATTTTTATGGCGAGAACATTTTTCGTACCGACCTTTGCAATGCCGACGTGGGGTTGGGTGACCTTCTCATCCACGACGGACCCGCGAAACAGGCCGAACTGCATGCCGCCAAGGTGTTTAACGCAGACTACACTTATCTGGTGTTGAACGGCACCTCCACATCGAACAAAATTTGCCTGAATGCCGTCCTCACTCCCGGTGATTTGGTTCTGTTCGATCGTAATAATCATAAATCAGTGCATCACGGCGCTTTGTTCCTTTCACAGGCGACGCCTATTTATCTTGAGACTGCGCGCAATGCCTACGGCCTCATTGGAGGAATAGACCAGCATTGTTTTGAGGAAAGCTATATCCGTGAGCGCGTTGCACGACTGGATCCGGACAGGGCGCGCGCCGAGCGCCCCATTCGAATGGCGGTTATCCAGTTGGGCACCTACGATGGCACCATTTACAACGCCCGACAAGTCGTAGACCGGATCGGAAAGCTGTGTGACTATATTCTTTTTGATAGTGCCTGGGTCGGCTACGAGCAGTTCATCCCGATGATGTCCGACTGCTCACCATTGCTTCTGGACCTCACCGCGGATGACCCAGGAATTATCGTCACGCAAAGTGTGCACAAACAACAGGCAGGCTTCTCGCAAGCATCTCAAATTCATAAAAAAGACGCCCACTTGCTGGGTGAGGCGCGTTACGTCAACGATGACCGGTTTAACAATGCATACATGATGCATTACTCTACAAGCCCGTTCTATCCCTTGTTTGCGTCCTTGGACGTGAACGCCAAAATGCATGCTGGCGGCAGCGGCGAAAAGCTGTGGGCTCATGCAATGCGAGTGGGCATCGAAGCTCGGAAAATGATTCTTGAGCAGTGCTCGATGATCAAACCGTTCGTGCCCAAGAACGTTCATGGCCGCCCTTGGAAAGATGCTCCGACCGATGAGATCATGCACGATCGCGCTTACTTTGCGTTTGACCCGGACGATGACTGGCACGGTTTCGAGGGCTATCAGAAAGGCCAGTATTTCGTTGATCCAAATAAGTTGCTTCTGACCACCCCTGGCCTTAAGCCTGAAACTTTTGAGTATGAGGATTTTGGTATCCCGGCCAACATCTTGGCGAACTATTTGCGAGACAACAATATTATCAATGAAAAAGCGGACCTGAACTCGATTCTTTTTCTAATAACGCCGGCCGAATTAATCACCAAGATGCAGAATCTTGTGGCAACGCTTATCCGCTTCGAGGAGGCCGTCGAGTCCAACGCGCCGTTGGCACGAGTGCTGCCTGGCATCTATGAACAGCACACAAATCGATACCAGGGATACACGATCCGCCAACTCTGTCAGGAGATGCACGACTTCTATAAAGAAAAGAACGTCAAGCAAATGCAAAAGGACTTATTCCGCGAGCGGAATTTTCCACCTGTACGGATGTCAGCCCATGAAGCGAACTGGGAATTTCAGCGCGGCAAAGTTGAACTGGTGCCGTTGTCCGAAATTGCTGGGTGCATATGCGCTGAAGGAGCGCTGCCTTACCCTCCCGGCATCATCTGTGTCGTGCCCGGAGAAGAGTGGACAGACCTCGCTCGTGATTATTTCCTGACCCTTGAAGAGGGAATCAACAGTTTGCCCGGCTTCGCCCCCGAGCTGCAAGGCGTGCATTTGAAAACCGAGGCCAATGGGCGCATCCGTGCTTACGGCTATGTACTGAAGAACCAGGACAAGGGGTAGAACATGACACATAAGACCGAAAATCGGATGGGTCTTGTTTCGCTTACCGCTATTACCATCATTAACATGATGGGCTCAGGCATCATCCTGCTGCCGGCTAATCTGGCCCAGGTCGGCAATATTTCGATATTGTCGTGGGTGGTGACGGCGATTGGGGCAATGCTGCTCGCCTATGCTTTTGCGCGGGCCGGCACCTATTCCAACCACCAGGGTGGCATGGGAGGCTACGCGGAGTATGCCCACGGCCGCTCCGGCAACTTCATGACCAACTACACTTATTTCGTGTCGCTGGGCATAGCGAATATCGCTATAGCAGTGACAACCGTGGGCTACGGCGCCTCTTTTCTGGGTGCGCAATTGTCGCCGATCACCACTGCGGCATTAACCATCGCCTGTTTGTGGCTGGCTTCAGTGCTCAATTTTGGCGGCCCAAAAATCACAGGCAGGATCGGTAATTTCACCATCTGGGGCGTAATCATCCCGGTGGTAGGAATTGCGGTGATCGGCTGGTTCTGGTTTGATCCTCAACTCTATGCCGCCGCCTGGAATCCCAAAAACATGCCAACATTTCAGGCCTTGAGCGCCTCGATATCCATCACTCTCTGGGCTTTTTTGGGTCTGGAGTCGGCCAGTGCCAATGGCGATGCAGTGGACAACCCGAAGCGTAATGTGCCGTTGGCGGTTTTGATAGCGACCGGTTTCACAGCCATTCTCTATATTGCTTCCACCAGCGTCATCGCTGGCATTGTGCCAATTGACCAACTTGCTCATTCCAACGCGCCCTTTGGGCTCGTGTTTGCACAGATCCTGGATCCGACCGTTGGCAAGATCGTGATTGGCCTGATGGTCATCTCGTGTTTCGGCTCCTTGCTGGGCTGGCAGTTCACCATCGCCGAGGTGGCGCGCTCCTCTGCAGTAACGGGCTATTTTCTTCCCTTTTTCGCTAAAGCGACCGCTGCCGGCGCGCCCATCATCGGCATCTGTGTGATTACGGGTGCCCAGACCCTGCTCTCTTTGCTGACCATCAGTCCTACCCTCAATGGGCAGTTCACCACCCTGGTGAATCTGGCGGTAATGACTAACTTGATTCCGTATATTTTGTCGATGTCCGCGCTCAGTTCCTTACAAAGGACGGAGAATGTACAGCCCCATTCGGCACGAACCGCCAACGTGGTTGCGTTTATTGCGGGCCTCTACAGTCTGTACGCGCTTTACACAACGGGCACCCAAGCGATGATGTACGGCGGCCTGGTCACTTTTGCTGGCTGGTTGCTGTACAGTCTGGTCGCTTCAGGGCTGGATCACCACCCCGTACGGCAGCCTGGGACGGGAGAAACGCCTGTGGTTCAGAACTTGGGAGGTCAGCTCACCGCCGTGGGTGCTGCACAGCAGTCTGCGTATGCGAAACCACGAATTACGGGGTGATTGACACTACCTTTGTAATTTTGCGCCTGATTATAAATGGTGGTATAAACTGACGCATCCGATCAATCAAGGTGGCGGACCGTGCCTCAGCCCAACAAACAATCACCGAAGTGCCAAGAGGCTCGCAAGAGTGTGCACACGTTTGGCAGGTGGTACTTAAGCTGCATGCTTCGCTGGGGTGTATGGTTAAGAGCAAAAAGAACTACCTCATTTTTAGTTGATGCCGCATATCGCAGAAAAGTAGTTCGGCGAATTGTCTGTCTTTCGGCGCCCTTGCTGGCAAGATGAGTACGTTGCGTCCAAAACTAAGCGGCCTAGAGCCCACAAAAGACGCCATGGAAACGCTGAAAAAAGAAACGATTGTCGAGTTCCAGGGAGTATGGAAATACTTTGGTGAACTGGCCGCTCTACAAGATGTCAACTTGACCGTGGGGCGAGGCGAGGTGGTTGTGATTGTTGGCCCGTCCGGGTCGGGCAAGTCCACGTTGTGCCGAACGATTAACAGACTAGAGATCATTGATAAAGGATCGATATTCGTCGATGGTAAACCACAGCCGGTTGAGGGAAAAGAACTATACAAGTTCCGCACCGAGGTTGGAATGGTCTTTCAATCGTTCAATCTGTTTTCACACAAATCGATTCTGGAAAACGTGACGCTGGCACCGCGCAAAATTCGCGGGCAAGACAAAGCCTCGGCGGAAGATCGTGCCTACCGTCTACTGGACATGGTCGGAATTCGTTCGAAGGCGAATTCGATGCCGGCGCAGCTTTCAGGAGGGCAACGTCAGCGCGCCGCAATCGCTCGTGCTCTTGCGATGGATCCCAAGGTCATCCTCTTTGACGAACCGACTTCTGCGTTAGACCCCGAGTCGACACAAGAGGTTCTGGCGACTATGCAGCAGTTGGCAGAGCAAGGAACGACCATGATTGTTGTTACCCACGAAATGTCATTCGCTAGGTCGTGCGCCGATCGGGTGGTATTCATGGCGGATGGAGCAATCATCGAGATTGCGGACCCGGAAACTTTCTTCAGTGCGCCAAAGAGTGAGCGCGCTCGTGGCTTTCTCGCGTCCGTGCGTTGAGAGTGTCTGGTTTCTCTATGGGCCGAGGCGCAGACACCCCGGCTGTTTGATCACAAGATAGTTAGAAGGAGTGTCGAATATGAATTTTATGAAACGATCGCGAATCCTCGTTCCACTGGCCGTTGCCGCCGCCTTTGCGCTGGGCATCAGCGAGTGCGCCGTCGGTGCAGAGCAAACCAATGATAAGACCCCGGTCGCGGTTAAGGCGTACCCGGCCGGCACGGCGATGGCCAAAATTCAGCAACGCGGCAAGATCATAGTCGGAGTCAAAGTAGATTTTCCGCTATTTGGGTTGAAAAACCCGATTACTGGAAAGCTGGAAGGGATGGACATTCAGCTCGCTCAGGGAATCGCCAAGGACTTAACTGGCAGCGCCAGCAATATCCAATTCGTCGAAGTCAATAGCGGCAACCGCGAGGTATTCCTGCAACAACACAAAGTGGATATCGTGATCGCGACCTACCCGCCCAATCCGAAGCGCCAGAAAGCAGTCGATTTCGCCGGACCGTACCTCATGAGCCCGATCGGCACCATGGTGAACAAAGGCGACGATGCCATAAAGAAAGTGTCGGATCTCAATGGCAAGAATATCTGCGTGACCAAGGGTTCTGGTTCGGAAACTTTCGTGCCGCTCAATGCGCCCAAAGCGAAGTTGACGGTCTTTGGCACGATGACGCAATGTATGGAAGCACTTGAGCAGAGGCGGGTCGAAGGTGTTACGACAACCCAGAGTATTTTATTGGGACAGATGAGTCAGAATCCGGGCAAGTTCCAGCTTGTATCGACGGAACTGCTGAACACGGCTGGGAAGAAGGCCTCGGATAACGACTCTATCGGTTTACCGAAGGGCGATCAGGCGCTACACGATTATCTCGATTCGTACCTGAAGAAAATTTTTGCCAACGGTGACTGGAAGAAGATGTATGACAGCACAATTGGCACGGTGATGCCGGGCGACGCGACCCCGCCGCCTATTTTGTATTAAAGGAAGGTTTTACATTAAAGGAAAGCGTGTAGGGCGGGGCGCAGATGCCCCGCCTTGCTGTCAAATTTACCCAGGGCGGATTTGCAACCCGTATATTTACAGAGGCACATATGTCGTTCTTGGTCCCCCACCTTGGCGAATTTGCATGGGGCGTTGCATTCACGGTAGGGCTTGTGGTGCTGGGCTGGGTCGGCGCCATGATACTAGGCACTGTGCTCGCGATAATGCGCGTCAGTTCCATTCGTACAGCACGGGTAGCGGCTGCCACCTACATTTTAGTTTTTCGCAATATCCCCATCCCGGTTCAAATGGTGTTATTCGTGTTTGGGTTTCCGCTGCTTGGTATTGTGTTTCCATTGTTTCCTTCGGCCGTGATCGTCCTTATCGCTTATCACGCTGCTTTTGTTTGTGAGACGCTTCGGTCTGGCCTGAACACTATCGCCGTAGGAGAGCTTGAGGGCATTCGGTCATTAGGGTTTGGTCCGTTCGGTACGATGCGCTATCTGGTGCTGCCGCAGGCTTTTGCAGCTGTAGTTCAGCCGATGGGCAATGTGTTGATTTTGTTGGTGAAGAACACTTCGGTGGCCGCAATAGTCGGAGTCGCGGAGTTGACCTTTACTGCAGACAAAGTGGCCGTTGAAGAGGTACAGGCGTTTATCGTGCTGGGTGGGGCTGCACTTGCTTATGTCGTCATTTGCGTCATCCTGAAGCGGCTTGTTTCCTCGCTTGAACGTAGCGTCGCCTTTAGCAAATGAGCACAACGACCTTATTCGAGAGGCCTGGGCCTCGTGGCCAGCGCCGCAACCGAGTGATCGAGATTGTCTCGTGGGTCATTCTGGTCGCCGCGGTGTACCTCATCATCCTGACATTAAACAAGCATGGGGCATTCGACGTCGCCGCATGGCAACCGTTTGCTTTGTGGGGCGTTTGGAAGCAACTCGGACTTGGTCTGTTCAATAACCTGAGGGCGGCCGCCGTTGGCATGTTGCTGTCCATGCTATTTGGCTGCTTCTTGGGTTGCGGGCTTTTGTCGAAGAAAAAAATAGTTCAATACCCTTGTCGCGTATTCACCGATATTTTCAACGGCATTCCGATACTGTTGCTGCTATTTTTCACCTCACTGGTACTTCCGTCATGGGGATTACCACTTTCCGATTTCTGGTTTCTGGTGATCGCGTTATCGCTTTACAGCACGGCTGTAGTTGGAGACCTGGTTCGAGCGGGCGTCCTGGCTGTGCCGCACGGTGAGTCAGAGGCGGCTGCCGCGCTCGGATTCTCTGGACTTCAAAGTATGTGGCTGATTCTTCTGCCGCAGGCGTTGCGCATGATGAGTCCTGCACTAGTAAGCCAGATGGTGATTGTGTTTAAAGGCACTACATTGGCGTTCGTGCTCGGGGGCTACTTTGATCTGCTTCGCTCGGCAACCGTGCTCGGCGCATACTTCAGCCGTTCATTGCTGCAAGCCCAGGTTATCGCCGCGATCATGTTCATGCTGGTAAACATAATTCTGTCGCAAATAGCGGCGGCGATCGAGCGAAAGGAGAAGCGGCGATATGGGGTTCAACCGGTTGAACTCTAGGGGTTTATAACTAGGCATTTCCAATAAAAATAGCAAATATTGGTACTTCAACTATTATTTTTGATGTTAGGATTGTGCAAACTGCACGCTTGGGCGTGTCATGGGGTTCAGCTAACCGGGTTAAATAAGCCGGCAGGAGATACGCATGGAGCACGGGCAGCGCACGCAACAGGAATCTCTCGAAGTCAAGACGACCACTTGCTATATGTGCGCTTGCCGATGTGGCATACGTGTGCATTTGCGCGACGGCGAAATCCGCTACATCGATGGCAATCCTAATCACCCCCTTAATCAGGGGGTGATCTGCGCCAAGGGTTCGTCGGGCATTATGAAGCAGTATTCGCCGGCGCGCCTTACCCAGCCACTCATGCGCAAGCCCGGTTCTGAACGTGGTGCGGCGCAGTTCGAACCTGTGTCGTGGGATCTGGTCTTTTCGGTATTAGAAAAACGCTTGGCCCATTTACGCGCCACCGACCCCAAACAGTTTGCACTGTTTACCGGACGCGACCAGATGCAGGCGCTAACGGGTTTATTCGCCAAGCAGTTTGGTACCCCGAACTATGCGGCGCATGGCGGCTTTTGCTCGGCCAATATGGCAGCGGGCATGATCTACACGATAGGTGGATCGTTCTGGGAGTTCGGCGGGCCCGATCTGGATCAGGCCAAGCTATTCCTAATGATAGGCACCGCTGAAGACCATCATTCAAATCCCCTGAAAATTGCTATTTCCAAATTTAAGCGCGCGGGTGGCCGCTTTATTGCGATCAACCCGGTTCGAACTGGGTATGCGGCGATTGCCGACGAGTGGGTGCCTATCCGGCCCGGCACCGATGGGGCGCTGTTCATGGC
>JBDTLC010000022.1:0-6570 GCA_039935015.1 Paralcaligenes sp.
CCGGCAGCCAAATCGGCGGACTGCGCCATTGAGCCTGCGCAAAGCAGGAGTGCGCCCACCAAGGCGAGAGACAAATTTTTCATGGAAGCCCTCGATTATTTAAAGCTGGAATAATGTGCGGCCAGATCGGCCATGTCTTGTGGCGACAAACTTTTGGCGATGGCTTCCATAGTGGGGAACGTACGCGCGCCGCTGGCATATTCTTTCAGGGCAGCGATAATATATTGCGCATTCTGGCCGGCGATCATCGGCACGTGATAAACCTCGGGAAACGAGGCTTTATAGTCAGTAATGCCGTGGCAACCTATACACATTGAGGTTTTGTCCAGGGCCGCTTTAGCATTGCCCACCAGCGGTGCGGCGTCGGCCGCCCAAGCTTGCCCTGCGATTACGCAGGACGCCATTACGGCTAGCGTAGACAAAGTACGCGTCATAGAAATTCGCAGCTTCATGTTAGCTCTTGATTTGGCAGTAAATAAAAAATCGATCGATAAAATTGCAGACCGATAAACCGTTGGATTGTACGATAATTGCGGAATCCTATCTAGAAACCGCTGTCGGCGCTGCTAAGCCAACCACAAATATGGACCACAAAATGAGCTTGACCTCTTCCGCTTCTTCTTCTGAACGCTTCACCGGTACTGAACGCTACGTTGCCACCGATGACCTGAAACTGGCGGTTAATGCGGCGTTAACGTTGCAGCGCCCTTTATTGATCAAGGGCGAACCTGGCACTGGCAAAACCATGCTGGCCGAGGAGGTCGCCGCGGCGCTGAACCGCCCATTACTGCAATGGCATATAAAGTCCACCACCAAGGCACATCAGGGCCTGTATGAGTACGACGCGGTGTCGCGGTTGCGAGACTCGCAACTGGGCGACGAAAAGGTGCGCGACATCGGCCACTACATTATTCGCGGCGTATTGTGGCGCGCCTTCGACTCTGAAGAACCGGTGGTGGTACTGATCGACGAAATCGATAAGGCCGATATCGAATTTCCCAACGACCTGCTCCAAGAGCTTGATCGTATGGAATTCTACGTCTACGAGACGCGGCAAACCATACACGCCAAGCATCGCCCACTTATCATCATTACCTCGAACAACGAAAAAGATCTGCCCGACGCTTTTTTGCGACGCTGCTTTTTTCACTACATCAGCTTCCCCGACCAAGACACCATGCGCCAGATCGTAGCGGTGCATTACCCCACCATCAAGCAAGACGTTCTGGGTGCAGCGCTGGAAACGTTCTTCGCCTTACGTGACGCACCGGGCCTGAAGAAAAAACCGTCTACCTCCGAATTCCTGGACTGGCTGCGACTCCTGATGAACGACTCCATCAGCGCTGGCCAGATCACCAGCACAACGGCCGACCTTCCCGTTATGGCGGGGGCCTTGCTGAAAAATGAACAGGACCTTTCTCTCTTACAGCGTCTGGCGGCCATGACCCGCGCCGGACAACGTCGTTAACCTTCACCACGAGGCACTATGAAACAGGATCAAGGATTCCGGCAGGCTCCGGCCCCCGTTACATTGCAAGGATATGGCGTACGGCTGGTCCCGCTCGCGCCGGCTCATGCCCCCGATCTGGAGGTCGCCGCCGCTGATGGCAAGCTCTGGCAGCTGCGTGTGACCTCGGTGCCCGAACCCGGTGCCACCGCCGCGTACATCAACGCCGCGCTGCAGGGGATGAAAGAGGGCCATATGTTGCCCTTTGCGGTGGTCGACGAAAGCAGCCAGAAAGCCATCGGCACTACACGCTATCACGATATCGTTCCCAACGTGGCACGTCTGGAAATCGGCTACACCTGGTATGCACGCAGTTGGCAAAGAACCCACGTCAACACCGCTTGCAAACTCTTGTTACTGCGTCATGCCTTTGACACGCTGGGCGCACAGCTGGTGGGATGGCGCACCGACAATTTCAACCACGCGTCGCAGCATGCCATCGAACGGCTGGGCGCACGTAAAGACGGTGTATTACGCCACCATGCTTTACGCCGAGATGGCACCGTGCGCGACACTGTCATGTACAGCCTGAGCGTGGGCGAATGGCCTGAAATCCAGAAACAACTGGAATACCAGCTCACCCACCACCATGCTGACTGATTTTTTTTACCATCTGCGTGCCCATAAGCTACCGGTGTCGGTACAAGAGTACCTGACACTGCTCGAAATCCTGCGCAGCGATGTCATGGCGCCCACGCTCGACGATTTTTATCAGTTGGCGCGCATGACCCTGATCAAGGACGAGACGCTCTTCGACCGCTATGATCTGGCCTTCGCCAGCTTCTACAAGCGGGTCGAAGCAGCTTTTCCCGCCGACAAGGAAATCCCTCTGGACTGGCTTATCAAACAGTTCCAGAAAAATCTTAGCCCCGAAGATAAAGCGGCCATCGAAAAGCTCGGATGGAACAAACTGATGGAGCTCTTCAAAGAGCGGCTGGCTGAACAAAAAGAGCGTCACGCCGGCGGCAGCAAATGGATAGGCACGGGTGGCTCATCTCCCTTCGGACACGGAGGCTATCACCCGGAAGGCATACGCGTGGGCGGCCCATCGGGGGGAAACCATAGCGCCATTAAAGTATGGGAAAAACGGGAATTTCGCGACTACGACGACCAGCAAGAACTTGGCACACGTAACTTTAAAATGGCCTTGCGACGGTTGCGTCATTTTGCTCGCGAAGGCGCCGAGCTAGAGCTCGACCTAGACCACACGATTCTCAATACTGCAAAAAATGCCGGCTTTCTCGACTTGCAAATGGTCCCCGAGCGTCGCAATACAGTCAAGGTGCTGATGCTTCTGGATGTGGGCGGCAGCATGGACGAACACATCGCACGCGTCGAAGAGCTATTCTCAGCCGCACGCAGCGAATTCCGTCACCTGGAGGTGTACTACTTTCACAACTGCCCGTACGAGTCGCTGTGGCAGAACAACCGGCGGCGTCACAGCGAGCGTGTCGATACCTGGGATATCCTGCGTCGATATAATGACGACTGGCGCCTTATTATTGTGGGCGACGCCACCATGAGCCCCTACGAAATTCTGCACCCGGGAGGTTCGGTCGAGCACAACAACAAGGAAACCGGCGCGGCCTGGTTGCAGCGCCTGCTCGATACCTGGGAGAAAGCCGTGTGGCTCAATCCCGAACCTGAAGGCTACTGGCAGTACCGGCAGTCTATTGCATTAGTCAAAAACATCATGCACGAGCGCATGTACAGCGTCACGGTCAGCGGACTGGAACGCGCCATGCAGCATTTATCGAAATAAACAGGGACTTCCATCCGCATGCTTCTACGCTCAATTAAAAACCTCAGCCTGGGAGCCATGCTCGCCGGCGGGCTAGCGGCCTCTACCGCCTTTGCACTGACGCTGCCGGCGGGCATTGCGCAGGGCCCTTCCGTCGAAGGCGTATCTCAATACACCTTGCAAAATGGCCTGCGCGTTTTACTGGCGCCCGACGATTCTAAGCCGTCAACGACGGTCAACATGACGTATCTGGTGGGTTCACGCAATGAAAACTATGGCCAGACGGGAATGGCGCACTTGCTCGAGCATATGTTGTTTCGCGGCACGCCTACTTTGCACAATGCCCTGGCGGAATTTTCCAAGCGCGGCCTGAGGGCCAATGGCTCCACATCCAGCGACCGCACCAACTTTTTCGCAAGTTTCGCCGCCAACCCCGATACGCTCTCGTGGTTTCTGGGCTGGCAGGCCGACGCGATGGTGAATTCACTGATCGCCAAAAGCGATCTAGATTCAGAAATGACCGTGGTTCGCAACGAGATGGAACGCGGTGAAAACAATCCGTTTCAAATCCTGATGCAGAAAATGCAGGCTACGGCCTACCAGTGGCACAACTACGGCCACAGCACCATCGGCGCGCGCTCGGATGTCGAAAATGTCGATGTCAGACAGCTAAAAGCGTTCTACAAAGAGTACTACCAACCCGACAATGCGGTATTGATTGTTTCGGGCAAGTTCGATCCTGCGGCCACCTTGCACACCATCGCCCAAGTCTTCGACAAAATCCCCAGGCCCAGCCGAACTCTGCCGGCCGAGTACACGGTCGAACCGGTGCAAGACGGAGAGCGTGAGGTCACCCTGCGTCGTCATGGCGGCAGCCCCTTGATTGCGGCTTTATTCCACATACCTGCGGCAGCAAACGTCGACTACACCCCGGTCAACCTGGGCGTGGCCATTCTTGGCGACACGCCGTCGGGCCGGCTTTATCACGCCCTGGTAGACAAGCAATTAAGCACAGAGGTCTTTTCGTTTGCGGCCGGCTTGAAACAGCCCGGCTATGCTCTTTTCGGTGCCGAGCTGGAACCAGGCATGGATCAGATCAAAGCGTTGCAGGTGCTTAACGACACATTGGAGTCGCTGCCCCAAAAGCCTTTCACACAAGCCGAACTGGATCGCATCCGAAGTAAGTGGCTAACTGATTGGCGACATACGTACGCCAACCCGCAAAGTATGGCGGGCGCACTGTCGGAAGCTGCCGCCGACGGCGATTGGCGCTTGTTTTTTCTGCAACGCGATCAGGTCGAGAAAGTAACGCTGGCACAGGTTCAGAAAGAAACCCAGGCTTATCTGGTACGCAGCAATCGCACCAATGGCTTGTATATACCCACAGATAAGCCGGCGCGCGCGCCCACACCCGAAAAGACCGATCTGGACGTCTTGTTCAAAGATTACAAAGGTGGCAACGCACCCAAAGCGACCGCTGCCTTTGACGCAAGTCCTGCTCATATCGACAGCAGCACCCAGCGCACACCCCTGGTTTTGCCTAACGGCACCGTCAAGCTTGCACTCTTGCCCAAGCCCACACGCGGCGATCGCGTCGACGCCAAATTGATGATCCATTTTGGGAATGTCGACGAACTCAAAGGCTGGCGTACGGCGGCCGTCGGCGTTGCGGCTCTATTGAATCGCGGCACCGATAAGCTGTCACGCCAGGAAATTCAGGATAAGCTGGATACGCTGCAAGCAAACATCAGCTTCGATGGAGCCGGCGACGCGGTGGCCGTCAGCATGTCGACAACCCACGATCATCTTCCTGCGCTGATCGAGCTGGCGCTGGACATCGTACGCAATGCCAACTTCCCGGCCAAGGAGCTTGCCGACTATCAACTGGAAGTGACCACGTCCGTTAAAAATGCAATGTCCGAACCCAGCGCCTTGGCCTCACGCGCGCTGGCGCGCCATACCGACCCGTGGCCCAGTGATGATATCCGCTATACGCCCACCTTTGCAGAAGCGCTGGAACGTATTGCCGCCCTGAAACGACAAGATTTGCTGAACTTTCATCAAAAATTCTACGGTGCAGGAAACATAGATTTCGCCGCAGTCGGTGCCTTCGACGCAGAAGCGGTCAAAGCGGCACTCAGCAAGGGAATCGAGGGCTGGAAAAAGGCTCCCGCCTACACCCGAATTCCTGATCCTTATCATTCGGTCGACGCCAAGACCTTCAAGATCAATACGCCGGACAAGGCTAACGCCTTTTTCCTGACCACTCTGCCGGTCAACATTCAGGACACTGATCCTCGCTTTCCTGCCCTGTATCTGGCCAACTATTTGCTGGGCGGAGCTGAGACGTCGCGTTTGTGGAACCGAATTCGAGTCAAAGACGGGCTGTCCTACGACGTTCGCAGCGTATTGAATGTGTCAGCCTATGAGCCTTCGGGCGACTGGTCTATTTATGCGATACAAGCCCCGCAAAACAGCCAACGCCTGCAAACAGCCGTACAGGAAGAACTGGCGCGCGCACTCAAGGAAGGTTTCAACGACAAAGAGGTGCAAGAAGGCATCCACGCCTTGCTGAATTATCGCAAACTAGCCCGAGCACAAGACAATGTGCTGGCACGCACATGGATAGGCTATCTGCAGCAAAATCGTACATTCGAGTGGTCGGCGCAAATGGATAAGAAACTGGCCAGCCTGAGCGTCGATGAAGTAAACACGGCATTACGTGACGTACTCAAGCCAGCCGATTTCAGCACCGCGGTGGCGGGCGACGAGGCAAAGATGAAATGATCTGGTATCTCTGCAGCCGTAGCGGCAGCCTTTGTGGCTGCCCTCGGTATTTTGCTGGAATGGCTCTTGGCGTCCACAAGAGTGCCGCTACTCTAGTGCAATTTCGGTTGCGGTGTTAACGGAACTGAACGCGTTTCGGTCGCTACTTTTTTGAGCTGTTTAGTCGTTTAGGCGTCTAGGGTTGGGTAGCGCTATTAAGACGCCGCAGGGTGAGGGGTGGGTACCGTCCGGCCCGTCCTGCGGTCGTGGCGCTACGCGCCCCGACTGCCCGGGTCTGCCTCGTCCAGGCGGGCGTCGGGCGAACTCACTACGCCTCGCAAGCGAGGCTGCGTTCAGACAGCGCCCGCCGACAGCCCCCGCCTTCCCTTCGTCAGCACCCGGCGCTGGCCGAAGGCCCGGACTGTACCCACCCCTCGCCCTGCGGCGTGTTAATAGAATAACCCCAGCCTATACGCTTACCCCACCCTAAACAGCTAAAAAATAGCGCCAGAAACGCCTTCAGTTCCGTAAACACTTCAACCGAAAATGCCCTAGC
>JBDTLC010000023.1:0-3715 GCA_039935015.1 Paralcaligenes sp.
AACACTGTACGGAATGATCATGATTAAAAAGCTGCTTGGTGCGATTGCGATATCCCTGACCTTTACGGCCGCCTTTGCGTCCGAGGGGGGATATCCGCTGGACCGCGCACCGGACCGAATCAACAATCTGGCCTCGCTTCAAAACGGCGCCAAACTGTTCGTCAACGATTGCCTTAACTGCCATAGCGCCAACTCCATGCGCTATAACGCGCTAACGCAAATCGGTCTGACCGACGAAGAAATCAAAAAGAACCTGCTGTTTACCGGAGACCGTGTGGGCGACATGATGCACATCGCCATGACGCCGGCCGATGGCAAAAAATGGTTTGGCACCGCGCCCCCCGATCTATCGGTAATGGCAAGGGCCAAGGGCGTAGACTACATTTACACCTACCTGCGCAGCTTCTACCGCGACACGTCCAAGCTTACCGGCTGGGACAACCTGGTGTTTCCAAGCGTCGCCATGCCCAATCCTCTGTGGCAGATGCAGGGCCCTCGCGCGCTTACACGCATTTCGATACACGAAGCTGAAAAGCCCGATGGTAAAACCCAATGGGAACGCGTCACGGCCAAATATGACGCGCAAGGCTTCTCCGAAGTCAAAACCGAAGCACTCAGCAACTATCGCGGTCCGGCAATCAGCAAAGATACCTTCGAAGCCGGCAACCAGGCGAAAACCGCCGAGTTTGACAACAACGTAGCCGACATTAGTAATTTCCTGGCCTGGATGGCCGAGCCTTCGCAGCTTTTCCGCAAAAAGCTGGGTGTTTGGGTGATGCTCTTCCTTGCCCTGTTCCTGCTGGTCGCGTGGCGCCTGAACGCCGCCTACTGGAAAGACGTCAAGTAGCTACGCACCCAGCAGCCGTTAGCGGACCGATTAAGCTGCTGGTCAAGAAATAGGCGTAGTGTAAAACGCCTATTTCCCTTTTTGAGCGAGTGCTCCTGCCCGCTCCTGTTTACATTTCTACGACGGAACCCACGACATGATGGTGCTCTACTCCGGAACAACCTGCCCCTTTTCACAACGCTGCCGCTTCGTGCTGTTCGA
The DNA here is from genome assembly GCA_039935015.1 of Paralcaligenes sp. GTDB lineage: Bacteria > Pseudomonadota > Gammaproteobacteria > Burkholderiales > Burkholderiaceae_B > Paralcaligenes. Next base: position 1,049 of record JBDTLC010000023.1, read on the forward strand.
AAAAGGCATGGACTTCGAAATCCGCGATATCGACCTCTACAACAAGCCTGAAGACATTGCAGTCATGAACCCCTATGGCCAGGTACCCATTCTGGTCGAGCGCGACCTGGTGCTGTATGAGTCGAGCATCATCAACGAATATATCGACGAACGCTTCCCGCATCCGCAGCTCATGCCAGCCGATCCTGTCATGCGTGCCCGCACACGGCTGTTTTTGTATAACTTCGAAAAAGAGTTGTTCATACATGTGTCGGCGCTTGAAAACCGGGTGCAAACCGATAGCAAAGTGCTGGACATCGCACGTCACAATATCCGCGACCGCCTGGCCCAGCTTGCGCCGATGCTGTTAAAAAATAAATATATGCTGGGCGAAGAGTTCTCTATGCTCGACGTGGCCGTAGCGCCCCTATTGTGGCGTCTGGACCATTACGGCATCGAACTGCCTAAGAACGCCGCGCCTATTCAGAAATACGCCGAGCGTATCTTTTCGCGCCCGGCCTACATTGAAGCACTCACCCCATCTGAAAAAGTGATGCGGCGATAAGCCCATGCCCGAGTCCTCGACTAAACCCTACTTGATCCGAGCTTTGCACGAGTGGTGTACCGATAACGGTTACACCCCGCACATCGTCGTCACCGTCGACGCCAATACAGCGGTACCTCGCGCTCACATTCGTGATGGCCAGATTACCTTGAACATCGGCGCGCTTGCCACCAACCAGCTTAAATTGGGTAACGAATTCATCGAATTCCAGGCTCGTTTCAGCGGCGCAACGGAACACATCTTCGTACCGGTAGCCGCCGTATCGGCCATTTACGCGCGCGAAACAGGCGCCGGCATGGGGTTTGACGTGGAACCATCGCAAACCCATTCAGACGACAGCACTGCCGACAACAAGGCCACCAAGCCCGGCGCGACTGCCGACAAGCCCGACTCGCCCGACGATGACCCCAAACGGCCGCGACTGACAGTCGTCAAATAGCTCACAATCACCAAATGCCTGCGGCCAGGCCCCGCCTTGTAACAGCGCCCTTTTGTAGCGGCACCCCTTGTGGGTGCCATCACCCCCTCGCGATAAAATCACCTATTGGCTGATAATCCAAGGACTTTCGCACACAGGTCCCCATGTTACGTATAAGCGAAATCAAGCTGCCACTGGACCACTCGGAAGACGAACTCGTGTCGGCGATTCGCTCACGCCTTGCGCTGGTTCAGGTTCCGGCCGACGAGCTCGTCCGCTATACGGTGTATCGTCGCGCACATGATGCGCGCAAGCGATCCGAGATCAAGCTGACTTACATTGTCGATGTGCAAGTAAAAGACGAAGCCGCAGCATTGCGCCATGTAGGTGGGCAGCCGCATTTTTCGGCTACGCCAGATATGGCTTACAAGTTTATAGTGCAAGCGCCAAGCGCCATGCGAGCGCTTCGACCTGTTGTCATCGGCATAGGGCCCTGCGGCCTGTTCGCGGGCCTAGTTCTGGCGCAGATGGGCTTCCGCCCAATCATTCTCGAACGCGGCAAAGCCGTGCGCGAACGGACTGCGGATACGTGGGGCCTGTGGCGCAAGAATGTGCTGAACCCCGAATCGAATGTGCAGTTCGGCGAAGGCGGCGCGGGAACGTTTTCGGATGGCAAGCTGTATAGCCAGATCAAAGACCCCAAACACTATGGCCGCAAAGTGCTGGAAGAATTTGTACTGGCCGGCGCGCCCGATAACATTCTTTATCTTAGCCGGCCACATATTGGCACATTTCGCCTGGTCGGGATGGTCGAGAAAATGCGGGCTACCATCCACCAGCTTGGCGGAGAAGTGCGTTTCCAGAGCCGTGTCGACGACATTCTGATCGAAGGCGGCCAATTGCGTGGGCTGGTGCTTTCCAATGGCGAAACCCTGGACTGCGACCACGTCGTACTGGCCGTCGGACACAGCGCACGCGATACCTTCCAGATGCTGCATGAGCGCGGCGTCTACATGGAGGCCAAACCTTTTTCGCTGGGCCTGCGGATCGAGCACCCGCAAGGCCTCATAGACCGCAGCCAGTTCGGCAAGTTTGCAGGGCATAAATTGCTCGGCGCAGCCGACTACAAGGTAGTCCACCATTGCAGCAACGGCCGTTCAGTCTATAGTTTCTGTATGTGCCCGGGTGGCACCGTGGTAGCCGCAGCGTCGGAACCGGGGCGGGTCGTGACCAACGGCATGAGCCAGTATTCACGCAACGAACGCAATGCCAACGCGGGCATCGTGGTCGGTATTACGCCAGACGATTTCCCCGGAGGCCCCCTCGCCGGCATTGAGTTCCAGCGGCATTGGGAAGAACGGGCATTCGAACTGGGCGGCAGCGATTACTGCGCGCCGGGGCAACGGGTTGGCGATTTTCTCGCCGGACGACCGTCGACGGCGCTGGGTTCGGTCGAGCCATCGTACAAGCCCGGCGTGCATCTGACCGACCTGAGCACAGCTCTGCCTGACTATGTGATCGAGGCAATACGCGAGGCGTTACCGCAAATCGACAAGAAACTTCCGGGCTATGCAATGCATGACGCCATGCTGACGGGCGTCGAAACACGCACCTCATCGCCAATACGCGTGCGGCGCAAAGCCAATTACCAAAGCATGAACGTAGAAGGCTTGTTCCCAGCCGGCGAAGGCGCGGGCTACGCCGG
>JBDTLC010000024.1:0-5509 GCA_039935015.1 Paralcaligenes sp.
TAGCGACCGCCACCACCCTGCTTGTACTACCTGTTATTCCGCGCCTGGCGATGGCGGGCACCATATTGGCCGTACGCACCTGGCCGGCCGAGGAGTACACGCGGGTCACGCTCGAAATGGACACCGAACTGAAAGCTGAGCATTTCACGCTCGAAAACCCGAATCGACTGGTGGTCGACATCCAGGGCCTGTCGATTAATCGCGCAATTAGTGACCTGGTTTCTAAAGTGCGCCCCAACGACCCTTATATTTCATCGGTCCGGGTTGCGCAGAATCGGCCGGATGTCATCCGCCTGGTATTTGATCTGAAGCAGGCGATCGCGCCGCAAGTCTTTACGCTAAAGCCCATAGGCGAATATAAATACCGCCTGGTTCTGGATCTGTATCCCAAAGTCGCGCAAGACCCGTTAATGGCCATTTTAGATAACGGCAACAATAAGGATCCGCTGGCCGACGTATTGGAAAGCCTGGCCCAGAACTCACCCGACCAAGTTCCCGTCCCGTCAGTCCAGGGACAGCAATTACCCCCAAAGAGGGCTGAAACGCCGCCCCCTCCACCATTGGCAAGCGGCCCGGGGTCGAACCGCCCGATTCTGATCGCGCTCGATCCGGGCCACGGCGGCGAAGATCCAGGCGCCACAGGACGTGCAGGGACCCATGAAAAAAATATCGTGCTTATCATCGCGAAACGCCTGAAAAAACTGATCGATTCGCAACCCAATATGCGTGCCTACCTGACACGCGACAACGATTATTTTGTACCTCTGCATGTTCGCGTGCAGAAATCACGTCGCGTGAAGGCCGATCTATTCGTCTCGATTCACGCAGACGCCTGGATCAAGCCCAGCGCGCGCGGTTCGTCGGTGTTTGCTCTGTCGCAGCACGGCGCATCGAGTACCGCGGCGCGCTGGATGGCGCAACGTGAAAACGACGCCGACCTGATTGGCGGTGTTAATCTGGGTTCCCATGACAAACAAGTGGCGCAGGTGCTGCTCGACTTATCAACAGGCGCGCAAATCAACGATGCCATACGTGCAGGCACTCACGTATTAAGTCAATTGAAGCAAATCAACACTTTACATAGCAGGCAGGTCGAACGCGCCGGATTTGCCGTGCTTAAAGCGCCAGATATTCCATCCATCCTTGTCGAAACGGCGTTCATCAGCAACCCGGAAGAAGAGCGCTTGCTGCGTAGCCCCGCCCACCAAGATCGCATCGCGCAGGCCATCCTCGGCGGTATCAACACCTATTTTGCATCCAACCCTCCTTTAGCCCGAAGAGCCTGATTTCCAGAACCGCCAGTCCTCACAGGGCACCTTAATCAAACAAGTCTTCTGCACTGCAGAAGACTTGTTTGACTTCTGGACGCCCCCGCAGCCGATCGCATAGAATGCACCACTGCCGCGCTATTTGCTCGCATGGCAGGCCAGCCTTGCGCGCCTCATGCTTTGTTTCCTGGACATCGGATGGACAATTCCAATTTATATTTCCGCACCTTTCTGCTGTTGCTGGCGACCGTTACTGCCGCATTCATTTGGGTCTTGCTGCCCTACTACGCGGCGATTTTCTGGGGCGTGATTCTGGCCATCGTGTTCACGCCCATGCATAAACGGTTACTGGCACGAATGACTCGGCACCCCAGCCTCGCGGCCCTGACTACGGTGGCGATCATTGTGCTCATCGTCATTATTCCTCTGATTCTGGTCAGCGGCCTGCTGGTACAGGAGGGAACGGCCATCTACAAACAAATCAGCTCCGGGCAACTGAACCTGGGGGCTAATTTTGAACAGATCATCAATGCGTTGCCGGTATCGGTGCACGATACGCTCGACCGTTTAGGGGTGGGCGACATTCTCAGCCTGCGCGACAAGCTGTCGGCGGGTGCCATGGCAGGCAGCAAATTTCTGGCATCACAGGCCGTAAGCTTTGGGCAACACACATTCGAGTTTATGCTGGGCCTGGGCATCATGCTTTATTTGCTGTTTTTCCTGCTGCGCGACGGCTCCAGCTTAGCTCGCAAAAGCAAACAAGTCATACCTCTTAGCCAAGATCACCAGCAACATTTATTTCGCAAATTCACCACCGTTGTACGCGCAACAGTCAAAGGCAACATTGTCGTCGCCGCCACGCAAGGCGCCTTGGGCGGGTTGATTTTCTGGTTTCTAGGCATACAAGGAGCGCTGTTCTGGGGCGTGCTGATGGCCTTCCTGTCACTGCTACCCGCTATCGGTGCCGCCCTGATCTGGGTGCCGGTCGCCCTTTTTTTCCTGGTGTCAGGAGCCATCTGGCAAGGGGTCGTGCTGACCGTTTTCTGCGTCGTGGTGATCGGATTGGTCGACAATGCGCTAAGGCCGATGCTGGTAGGCAAAGACACTAAGATGCCTGACTACGTCATATTGATCTCGACGCTGGGCGGCATGGCCACATTCGGGCTAAACGGTTTTGTCATCGGCCCACTCTTTGCCGCGCTGTTTATTTCCTGCTGGGATCTGTTCCCTGCCGCGATTCACTTGAACCAGAAAAAATAGGCCTCAAAACGACGATTAGGCCTTTCTTTTAAACAGCTTCCACAACGCACCCAGCACCACGGGTACGATTGCGGCCCCCACACCTATGAGCACAATTGTGTTCAAGTGTTCTTTTATGATGGGGACATTGCCAAAGAAATAGCCTAGCGTTACCAGGCCGGCGACCCACAGCACCGCTCCCGCAATATTGAACAACTGAAAACGCAGGAGATTCATACTGCCCACGCCCGCTACAAAAGGAGCAAATGTTCGAATAATGGGCAGGAAGCGCGACAAGACAATGGTTTTCCCTCCGTGCCGTTCATAAAAGGCATGCGTCTTGATAAGTGCATTACGATCCAAAAACCGGAAGTCGCTTGAAAAAACGCGTGGGCCAATATAACGACCTATTGCATAGTTCACGGTATTGCCCAGCACCGCGGCGACGATCAACAAAACAGCCAATAGCACTGGGTCCATCAGACCCGACGCACCAAAGGCGCCACCAATGAACAACAATGAATCGCCCGGCAAAAACGGAAAAACAACCAGGCCCGTCTCACTGAAAATAATCAAGAATAAAACCAGGTAAATCCAGGCGCCGTAAAGTGTGACCCACGTCCCAAGAAATTGGTCAATGTGAAAAATCATATTTAAAAAATCAGACATATTGGCACGACCGCATAAAAGAGATACCGCAATATAGCGTACTCGCCCCGCAACCCGTCACGCTTTTGGATTCATGGGGCTAAAATCGGTCAAAGCGAGTCATGCTGACTCCTGTCGCACACCCAGTGCACACCCCCTGCTCATACGGAAGCCATCGATGCTCGAACACCGCGCCATCGCGACCCTCCCAGACCTGCTTATCAGCCAGATTGCCGCAGGCGAAGTCATCGAGCGCCCTGCATCGGTGCTAAAAGAGATTCTTGAAAACTCGATCGATGCGGACGCGCAAACCATCGAAGTACGACTTGAAGGCGGCGGCATACGCCGGGTTGCCGTTACGGACGACGGCCAGGGCATTGCGCACACCGAGCTCGACCTGGCACTCACGCGCCACGCAACCAGTAAAATCCAAACCCTGGCGGAACTCGAATCAGTCGCTTCCCTAGGCTTTCGCGGCGAGGCGCTGGCGTCAATCGCCGCCGTCGCGCAATTAACGCTGACCTCGCGCAGGCCCGATGCGGATCACGCCTGGCAGTTATCCCGAGGCGCGCATACCCCTAGCCCAGCATCGGGTCCACAGGGTACGACGGTCGACATACGTCAATTATTCGATGAAGTACCTGCCCGTCGCAAATTTCTGCGCTCCGAAGCCACCGAATATGGTCATTGCGTCGAAGCGCTTGGGCGCATTGCCTTGGCTCATCCGCAGGTAAGTTTTCGACTGTTCCACAACGACAAGGCGCAGCGCTACTGGCGCGCGACGAGCATGCCTCAACGCATACGCGATGTGCTGGGCGCCGAGTTTGCTGAACAGGGTCTGGATGTCGAGGCGGAACAAGGGCTGATAGCCTTGCGCGGCATCATTACGCGCCCCACTTATGCACGCACCCGCGCCGATCAGCAATACCTGTATGTCAATGGGCGATACGTTAAAGATCGCACTGTTTCACACGCCGTGCGTCAAGCTTACAGCGATGTGTTGCACGGCGACCGCCAGCCGGCCTATGTCTTGTTTCTGGCCGTAGACCCCTCCACCGTGGATGTCAACGTGCATCCGGCCAAGCACGAGGTCCGATTCCGCGAGAGCGGCGCGATCCACCGCTACGTGACCCAGACGCTGGCACAAACGCTGGCACAAACGGGCGGGCAAAGCGCCTTTGACTCCGCGACGTCTGTGGCTGTGACCCAGCCCCCACAGCCGGGCAGCACTGAGCCTCACGACGAGTCAAATCAAATTTCGACTCGAACTTCAAACTTAGTGCAAGGCCCAGATAGCAGACGCACCTATATGCCGCCAATCAGGCAAACCAATATACCTTTGCGCGATTCAGCCCAGGGGCCAAGCACCGATTGGCAGACCCTGTACCGCCCACTCGCCGAGACGGCCGCTACACGGGCTGACGATCAACCAGGCGCTCGGGGCGCCGAGGAATTTCCGCTAGGCATGGCTCTAGGCCAACTGCATGGTATCTATATCTTGGCGCAGAACCGTCGTGGACTGGTGCTCGTGGATATGCACGCCGCACACGAGCGTGTGGTCTATGAGCAACTGAAACAAGCCATGGATGCTCGCGCACTGCCCCGACAAGACCTGCTTGTGCCAGTGGTATTCAACGTGACGGAAAAAGAAACCGGCCTGGTCGAAGAATATGAAACAACGCTGACCGAACTGGGGTTGGTCATTCGACCTGTCGGCCCCACCTCCCTGGCGGTGCGTGCTGTTCCGGCCCTGCTCGCTGGCGGCGATATCGAATCGCTGGCGCGCAATGTTTTGCGCGATCTTGCTAATGTGGGTAGTTCACCGCGCCTGACCGAGCAACGCAACGAATTGCTCTCAACCATGGCATGCCATGGCTCGGTGCGCGCCAACAGGCGTCTGTCCATCGAAGAAATGAATGCGCTGCTGCGCAAAATGGAACACACCGAACGCGCCGACCAATGTAATCACGGACGACCGACCTGGGTACAGTGGCAATTAGGCGAGCTCGATAAACTTTTTATGCGCGGCCAGTGAAAACGACTATCGTCTGCCTGGCGGGCCCAACCGCAGCCGGCAAAAGCGCGGCCACGCTGGCGCTGGCGGCGCGCTGGCCGATCGAAGTGGTCAACGTCGATTCGGCCACGATCTATCGCGGCATGGACATCGGCACGGCCAAACCATCTGCCGCCGAGCAGCAACAAGTGCGGCAGCACCTGCTGGATATACGCGACCCGGTCGAAAGTTATTCGGCAGCCGAATTCAGACATGACACGCTACGGCTGATCGCCGAGATTGTGCAACGTGGCCGGATACCGCTACTGTGTGGCGGCACCATGCTGTACTACAAAGCCTT
>JBDTLC010000025.1:0-3412 GCA_039935015.1 Paralcaligenes sp.
GCCCTACCTGTGACGGCCTCGGTCATGTGGACTTCTTCGATCCCAAGCGCGTAGTCGCGTTTCCCGAGCTTAGTCTGGCCAGTGGCGCGGTGCACGGCTGGGATCGCCGCAACGCCTTTACACATACACTTCTGACCAGTCTGGCCGCACACTATCAGTTCGACGTAGATACCCCCTTTGAGGCGCTTGATGCCGAGCTGCAACAAAAAATACTTTACGGCTCGGGCGATGAGGAAATCCCGTTTCTATACCTGAACGAGAAAGGACGGTCGACCGTAAAAAAACATGTTTTTGAAGGGATTATCCCCAATCTGGAACGGCGCTGGCTCGAAACCGATTCAAACGTGGTGCGCGAAGAGTTGGGGAAAATGCGCCACACCAAAGCCTGTCCGGCCTGCGGCGGCTCACGGCTGCGCGCCGAAGCGCGGCATGTGCTGATCGGCACAGAAGCAGGAGCAGGCGAACGTCGCGGACTCGCCATATTCGAGACCGAGGCCATGCCCTTGTCGGCCTGTCTGGCCTGGTTCCAGGCACTTGAATTGTCTGGTGCGAAAAAAGATGTTGCTGAGCGTATTGTGCGCGAAATCGAAGCCCGGCTGGAATTCCTGAACAATGTGGGGCTCAACTACCTGTCGCTGGACCGCAGCGCCGACACCATTTCAGGTGGCGAAGCGCAACGCATCCGCTTGGCCAGCCAGATCGGCTCCGGGCTGACCGGTGTCATGTATGTGCTTGACGAGCCTTCTATCGGCTTGCATCAGCGCGATAACGGCCGTCTGATCGAAACTCTGCAGCATCTGCGCGACCTGGGCAATAGCGTGATTGTGGTCGAGCACGATGAAGACATGATACGGTCGGCCGATTACGTCATTGATATGGGCCCTGGAGCAGGCGAACATGGCGGCGAGGTGGTCGCTTTCGGCACGCCCCAGTCTCTGACCCAAAATCCCAAATCCCTGACCGGCCAATACCTGAGCGGCGCCAAGCACATCGAAGTGCCGCTTCGGCGCCCAGTCACCGATGAGCTGGACTGGCTATACCTGAAAGGCTGTACCGGCAATAATCTGAAATCGGTCGATCTGGCGTTACCCGCGGGGCGCCTGACGTGCGTCACGGGCGTATCCGGATCGGGCAAATCCACCTTGGTTAATGACACCCTTGCGACGGCCGTGGCCCAGCAGCTGCACCGGGCTCAAGCCGAGCCGGCGCCCTATCTCGCACTCGAAGGCTTGTCGCATTTCGACAAGATCATCAACGTCGATCAAAGCCCCATCGGACGCACCCCACGCAGCAACCCGGCGACCTATACAGGTATGTTCACGCCCATACGCGAACTTTTCGCAAGCGTACCCGAAGCACGCGTGCGCGGCTACGATCCAGGCCGTTTCTCGTTTAATGTCAAAGGAGGACGCTGCGAGGCTTGTCAGGGCGACGGCGTCGTCAAAGTCGAAATGCACTTCCTGCCCGACATGTACGTACCGTGCGACGTCTGCGACGGCAAGCGCTACAACCGAGAAACACTAGAGATCCGTTATCGCGGCCGCACGATTAGCGAAGTGCTGGATCTGACGGTCGAACAGGCGCTGCCCTATTTCGAAGCAGTGCCCAGCGTCGCCCGCAAACTGAATACGCTTATGGATGTGGGCTTATCGTATGTGCGCCTGGGACAAAGTGCCACCACCCTGTCGGGCGGCGAGGCCCAGCGTGTAAAGCTTTCGCTCGAGCTCTCCAAGCGGAGCACGGGCCGTACCCTTTACATTCTTGACGAACCCACCACAGGACTGCATTTTCAGGACATATCGCTGCTGCTGGGCGTGTTGCGCCAATTGGTCGACGCAGGCAATACAGTGGTGATCATCGAACACAATCTGGATGTGGTCAAAACCGCCGACTGGGTGATAGACATGGGTCCCGAAGGAGGCGACGGCGGCGGCAGTATCGTCGCCCAAGGTACTCCTGAAGATATCGTCACCCACCCGGAAAGCTACACCGGGCGTTATCTCAAACCCTTATTGCAAGCTGCACGCAAACGATAGGACGCGACTACCAAAAGGTGGAGTCATCGCCTAGCGCACGCCCCATGGCGATTGCGGCCTTTTTCAACACAGGCACTGAACCCAGCAAAAACTCCATAGAGACCCGTGCTGTCGGGCCATGACACGCCACCGCCGCAATGACTTTCTGCTGTGCGTCCAACACGGGCACGGCGACCGCCACCATACCCAGAACGAACTCTTCGCGATCTACACCTAGGCTGCGTTGACGAATGTCGGCCAACTCGCTTTCAAGCTGTCGCCGATCGACCAGAGTTCGAGACGTAAATCGTTCCAGGCTGATACGATCCAGAATCTGCCGGCGATGAGCGACTTCCATGGATGCCAGCATCAGCTTGCCGCTAGCCGTGCAGTGCAAAGGAACATGCGTTCCCACTTCCAGTTGTAGGCGCAGCAGATGATGGGTTTCCACGCGATCAAGATAACGGATCTGGTCTCCTTCGAGAGTAGTGAGATTGCAGGTCTCACCCAAGGCCTGCACGAGCTGCCCCAATATGGCCCGAGAGGTTCGGGAAAAATGGGGTGAACGCAGCGTCGCCAGCGCCAAAAGCGTGGCACGCGGCCCCAGCACATAGCCCTTTTCATTGGGAGTATCCACCACCAGGCCGGCCCCAACCAAGGACTGCAATATCCGCATCAACGTAGTTTTAGGTAAATGCAGGCGCTGTGCCAGTTGTGCCAGCGTCTGGGGGTGCTGTGTACGCGCCAATTGCTCGAGTAAGGCCGGGACGCGCAAATAGCGGGAAGATACATCTGACATGGCGCTAACCCTTCGGACACGACATCTCGCCGCCAATTGGTTCAATACTGAAACGCCAATGGAACTTGTTGTTCCACTGGTGGATTACAAATCAATTCTATCTTGTCTATACGCAATAAATCAATAATTATTGAAATAAGGCATCTCAATAATTAAACATCGCCACTTCGACCTTCCGGCAAGTCAGCGACAGCGCTAAAGGCAATCATGTCAGATTCTGTAGATTACATCGTCGTGGGCGCCGGCTCTGCCGGCTGCGTGTTGGCCAATCGGCTTAGCGAAAACGGTAAGCATTCCGTCTGTGTGCTCGAAGCCGGGCCGCCAGATAAAAATATCTGGATACACATTCCCATTGGCTACGGAAAAACCATGTTCCATAAAAAACTGAACTGGGGCTTCTACACCGATCCGGACGCCAACATGCTGGGGCGAAAAATCTACTGGCCACGCGGTAGAACACTGGGCGGATCCAGCTCTATTAACGGGCTGATCTATATACGCGGCCAAAAACAAGACTACGACCGCTGGGAGCAGCAAGGCAACACCGGCTGGAGCTGGAACGATTGTCTGCCTTATTTTCGCAAGCTGGAAAACAATG
>JBDTLC010000026.1:0-2376 GCA_039935015.1 Paralcaligenes sp.
GCCAGATAGTGTGCCGCGCGCAGGCTGCCCTGTGCGTAAGTAGCGCGGCTGCTGGCACGGTGGGTGATTTCGATGCGTTCGCCCGTGCCGCAGAAATACACCGTATGGTCGCCTACAATATCGCCCCCTCGCACGACAGAAAAGCCAATGCGGCCGGCTTGGCGCACACCGGTGTGGCCGTGGCGCGCCCAGTCGGCAATATCGTCCAGGTTCTCGTTCCACGCGTGGGCGACGGCCTGGCCCATCGCCAGTGCGGTGCCCGAAGGCGCGTCGACTTTGTTGCGATGATGCGCCTCAAAAACTTCGACATCGTAGCCGCTGTTTAAGAGCCGCGCCGCCATATCCAGCAATTTGAAAGTGACATTGACACCCACACTCATATTAGGTGCAAACACGATCGCAATTTTCTGGCTGGCCGCGTGAATGGCTTGCTTGCCCTGGGTGTCGAAGCCGGTCGTGCCTATGATGCATTTGACACCGTGCTCGACGCAGAATTTCAAGTGCGTCAGGGTGCCTTCAGGCCGGGTAAAGTCGATCAGGCATTCGGCTTGCGCCAAGGCCTTCAGGTCGTCGGTAATCAGTACGCCTGTATCGTGCCCGAGGAACGCGCCCGCGTCCTGGCCGATGGCCGGAGAGCCAGGGCGATCCAACGCGGCGGCCAGTTTCAGATCGCTGGCGTCAAGGACGGCTTCGATCAGCATTTGCCCCATACGGCCGCTTGCTCCAGCTATCGCTATACGCATCATTACTCCCTAGCGCAATGGTTGGGGGTTGGCACCAGAGGCCGCCGGATTGACAGGGTGAACCTCTGGCGCGGAGTGATTGACGGGTGGGGCCGGCGGTGGCGGTGTGGCGGTCGCCGGGCTTGTGTCCACCTTGCCTGCCGCAGTCATACCCGTATCAGTTTTCTGAAACGGTTGGCGGTCGGGCTGCTTGTCGCCCACCCAGTGATCCACCGCGTCGCCGACAAAAAAGATCGTGAATTTGCGTTCTTGTGTTTTGCCGTAACCGGGCTTGTTGAAATAGGGATAGTCCCAGCGATCGCTGCGGAAGATGTCTTGCAGCGTTGGGGTGCCAAGAATAAAGCGCACCTGATCGCGCGTCATGCCTTTTCTCAATTGTGCGACCTGCTCGGAGGTAATCCAGTTACCTTGCTGAACGTCGGCCCGGTACGGCAAGCCCCAGTTAGTAGTGCCGCAGGCCGACAGCGCCATCGCAACAACGCCCAGGGCCAGCCCGGAGCGTATTTTGGAAAAGAGTGGTTTTGCGGTCGTCAGCACGAAGCGCCCCTGTTATTCAATTTGAATAAAACCGTTATCATAAAGGTTCCAGAACAAACGCATCATAGCGTTTGTTACGATTTCTTGTTTGCAATTGCGCGCTCAAGTAATCACCAGCCCCCCATGTGCGCCGAGGCATTTTATCTATGAACGACCAAAGTGAACTGAAAAATATGGGATTGAAGGCGACATTTCCGCGTCTGAAAATCCTGGATATTTTTCGCAAAGCTGACGAGCGCCATCAGAGCGCGGAGGACGTATACCGGGCACTGATAGGCGAAGAGGTGGAAATTGGGCTGGCGACCGTATACCGGGTGCTCACGCAGTTTGAGCAGGCGGGCATCTTGATTCGCAGCCAATTCGACGGCGGGAAAGCGGTTTTCGAGCTCAACGATGGCGATCACCACGACCATATGATTTGCACCAATTGCGGCAAAGTAGTGGAGTTCACCGACGCTGAAATCGAAAAGCGACAGCAGAAAATAGCCAAAGAAAACAACTTTCTGCTCGAGAGCCACACGATGATGCTGTACGGCATCTGCTCCGAATGCTCGCCTAAACCGGCGCATCACCATCTGAATAAATAACTGTATGCTTGGGGGATGTCAGGCTGGCCAGGCGCCAACCCCCCACATAGCTGCTCAACCCTAGCCACTCGTCCCTAGCCACTCGTCCCTAGCCACTCATCCCTAGCCGCCGGCAGCCGAAGCTGCGCTGGCGCTTATTGAGCCAGCATTTCCCGGGCATGTTTGCGAGTGGTCTCGGTAATGGTCAGGCCTCCCAGCATGCGGGCAACCTCGTGCACGCGGTCCTGTTCGCTTAGGGCTTCGATGCTCGACAACGTGGTGCCGTCGATGCTGGTTTTCCGGACTTCGTAATGGTGCATTCCACGAGCGGCGACCTGTGGCAGATGCGTGACGCACAGCACTTGATGGCGCTCGCCCAGTTCTCGCAACAGACGGCCCACCACTTCGGCCACAGCTCCGCCCACTCCGGTATCGACCTCATCGAATATCAAGGTGGGCACGCGCGCCGCCCGGCTGGCGATGACTGACAGTGCCAGGGATAATCGCGCCAGTTCGCCTCCCGACGCTAC
>JBDTLC010000027.1:0-4236 GCA_039935015.1 Paralcaligenes sp.
GAGACTCGGTGGCCGGGCCATAGACACGGGCGCCAGTGCTTTGGTGCAGGGCGAGGGCGCCGCCCACGTGATCGCGGTGGTGATGAGTGAGTAGAATGGCATCCAGCGTAAGACCCTGTTGGGCCAGCTGCGTTTCGACGGGGCCCGACTCGCCAGGGTCAACGACGACCGCGTGGCCCGCCCGACTGAGCAGCCATATATAGTTGTCGACAAACGCCGGTACCGGAAACAGTTGTGTTTGCGGGGCGGCCCGATTAAAAGTAGTGTTTACCATTGCCTCAGGGGTAAAAGTGTCTTTGGATCAATCGCCTATTGTAGAGCTTGAAGGATGGTTAGATAGTCCTTGCGGCCAATATGTCAAAGCGTGGGAACAAAAGCAGGTCGATGGTATGGTGGCCAACGTGTTTGGGTATCGCGCCGTGCAGATTGGTTTGCCTAGCTGGGATTTGCTATCGGCCAATCGCATGCCTTACAAGGACTATACCCATGTTGTGGCCGGCTCTACACCGTCTTGCGAACGGTTGTCGCTGGTGACCGATCCGGAAAATCTGCCGTTCGAGAGCCAGAGCATCGACTTGCTGATGCTGCCTCATGTGCTGGAGTGCTCGACGAATCCGCATCAGATTTTGCGCGAGGCCGAGCGTGTTCTGATTCCTGAAGGGCGAGTGGTGATCTCTGGATTCAACCCGTGGAGCCTTTGGGGTGGGCGGGTCCGCATGCCAGGCCTGGAGCCTCTGATGCCAGTTGCTGCGCACTTGCAGGTATCGTTGCCGCGTTTGAAAGATTGGTTCAAGCTTTTGTCTTTCGAGGCAGATCGAGGTCGTTTTGGCTGTTATGCTCCGCCTTGCCTTACCGAAAAATGGCTGCAGCGCTGGGCATTTATGGATTCGGCGGGGGATCGCTGGTGGCCGGTTTGCGGAGCGGTGTACGTGGTGTCTGCCGTTAAACGGGTTATAGGCTTGCGTGTCATCGGTCCGCAATGGAAGCGCAAGACCAAGCATGTGCGCCAGCAGTCGGTTGTTACGGGGCGGCACGCGGGGTTTTAATTGGGAACGAGGTTGATGGATAGTGGTCAGGTGAATATATGGACCGACGGGGCGTGCAAAGGCAATCCTGGTCTGGGCGGTTGGGGGGCTTTGTTGTGTCAGGGGCGGCACGAAAAAACGTTGTATGGTGGCGAGCCCGACACCACCAATAATCGAATGGAGCTCATGGCGGTCATCGAAGCGCTGAAAGTGCTGAAGCGGCGCTGTGAGGTGGTGGTGCATACCGATTCGCAGTATGTACAAAAAGGCATGACGGAATGGCTGGCCAACTGGAAGCGCCGCGGCTGGCGCACCGCCGATAAAAAGCCGGTGAAGAACGCCGATCTGTGGCAACAGCTTGACACGCTGGTCCAACAGCACAGTCTGAGCTGGAAGTGGGTTAAGGGTCATGCGGGCGATCCGGGCAACGAGCGTGCTGATGAACTGGCTAATATGGGGGTCGAACGGGCTCGCCTTAATTTGTAGGGGGATTTTTCATGCGACAGATTTTTCTCGATACTGAAACAACCGGTCTGGACCCTTCGCTGGGGCATCGGATCGTTGAGATTGCCTGCGTGGAAATGGTTAACCGTGGTTTGACCGGCCATCACCTGCATTTATATATCAATCCCGATCGGGACAGCGACCCGGAAGCGCTCAGAATTCATGGTCTGACTACCGAGTTTCTTTCGGGCCATCCGCGCTTTGCAGAAGTTACTGACCAGATTGCCGACTACGTCAAAGGCGCCGAGGTCATTATTCACAATGCCGCTTTTGATAAGAAGTTCCTCAACGCCGAACTGACTCGGGTAGGGCAACCCTTGTTTGAAGATATGTGCGACACGATTACGGATTCTTTGCTGCGCGCGCGCGAACTGCACCCAGGCAAGCGCAATTCGCTCGATGCCTTGTGCGAACGGTATGGAATATCCAACGCTCATCGAACCTTGCATGGCGCCTTGCTCGACTCGGAATTGCTGGCTGAGGTCTGGTTGGCCATGACACGCGGTCAAGATGCGTTACTGATGGATTTTGATGCTTCCGACGTTAAGAACGGGCGCAAGCAGCGTGTTGAAAAATTCGATACGTCCGGCTTAAGGGTTGTGGCTGCCTCGCACGAGGAAATGACGGCACATGAGGCTTATCTGGATGTTCTGGACAAGGCGTCTGGGGGGGCTTGTGTGTGGCGCAAGAAGTAACGTTTAACTCAGGGTGCCTGAGCGCCTTTGGCCCTGAAGATATGGTGCCCCGTGTGCTACTGGCGTCCCTTGCGCTACTCGTCGGTGCTGGGCTGACGTCGGCGCCGATTGATGTACAATTACGGCCTTCCGACGGTCGGCAGTTACGACCCTTCGGGCGGTTAGCTCAGTGGTAGAGCACTGCCTTCACACGGCAGGGGTCACAAGTTCGAACCTTGTACCGCCCACCAGAATCCGTATTTTGCAATCTTGCGGAACGCGGCGGCATACGACCGGCTGCCAATTTAGCAAGTTTATCAATCAGAGGCCGGGTAACGTAACGGCCGTTCATACTGAAGCATCCAGTTGTCAATTTTCGCTGAGTTTGCAACTCCGGCTCATGCAAGATCAATGACTTCCGGCTGTCTTGCATTTTGAGTTTGCCACTTGTTGAACGTTGAGTTTGCAACTTTCGGGGAAATACGTCACTAAGTTAGGCAATATTTGGCACTGTCCTAAATTAGCGCCTTCCTCCGAATCCCCAAAATTAGTGAGTAGTCGGCCGGTGCATCACTCCAAAGCGTTCTGCCAAGGCTGAAAGGCGCTTATCCAATGTCCAGAGATCTGTTCGTCGCGTCATCATGGTCGAAGCCAAGAGCAGCATATCAACCAGTCCGCAACCTAAACCGTAAAGTTTTTCGGATTCAACGAAGTCCAAGGTTTCTTTCAGGGTTGCTTGTTGGGAGTGGTGCAGGCTATCGAGATCGACCAGAATATGTGCCCGATTGGGTGGGGTTCCACAGGCCAACTCACCAATAACCATGGGATGCACTATTACACGATCGCGCTCCAGCAAATAGACCAATCCCTTATTCTCGCGTCGAAAGTGAGCGACCCATACCGAAGTATCAACTAATACACCATTCATGCTTCGACGGGCTCCTGTCGTCGGCGCGGTATATCAGGCATCTGTGACGCTGCCCCACCGAGAGCCGCAAGCCGTTTCGCAGACTGTACTCGCACGTACGTCTTGACCGCTTCACGAATAAGATCGGCTTTTTCAATACCCGGGTCGGCTACTTGCAGCGCTCTTTCAAACAACGCATCGTCAATCGTTACGGTAGTTCGCATTTGTGTTGCCCCATTAATCCTGCATCAATATGTGCATCATATTACATCAAAAATGCCGTTCGAACCTGCGTTTTCTTAAAGTGGACCCTATTGTCAAGACCACTAGCACATTAAATTAAGATAGAAGCCACTGGTTGATAATAGTTGGGGCCATCATGCTGACAGCGGCCATTGAAGGCTGTCATGCACTTCTGCTGGCGTTCGGTCTCCCAGAGCCTAATGAGGCCGCTCGAGAATCAGGCCGCGTAGCAGATACGGGTATCCCTTGTGCTGCGGATGTGGGCGGCGGGTATTCGGGCCTGATGCGACAGACTGCGGCCCCATCAGGCGCATCAACCGCTGGATGCGTTTGCGATTGACTGGGTGCCCATCACGTCGCAAGACGGCAACCATCTTGCGACGGCCATAGAACGAATATTTTGTGTACTGCTCATCGATTTTTGCATTAACAACAAATTCTCGGTAGATTGCTCTGTGGTAGGCTCGTGGGCATACTAACTGGCCCGCGCCAACCCAATAAGCTGGCACTGGCGGCGGATACTGGGGCCCTTGGGGCTGGACTCGATCATCTTGCGCCTCTCGCTCAGATCAAGCCCAGCTGCTTGGACTTCTTTCGCAGCCAATCGACCTCCACTTGCCGTTTACCAATTCTGCGATGAGAGTTGAGCTACTGTCTTCTCACCTCGAATCGCTTCCAAGGCCACGTGAAGCACAGGCATTCCTGACGCGGTTACCCACCCACTCCGGCGGGCATTTGACGCGGTTTCTGTCACAGAAGCAGCCCGGCATTGTGTTGTTTGGAGTGCTCAATACCCAGTAAATCGGCGGCAATGCCGCAGATTTCGGTTTGCCGCACATGGATACTGGGATGATGGCTGAAACGGCTACCGGCTAAGAACAAT
>JBDTLC010000028.1:0-16779 GCA_039935015.1 Paralcaligenes sp.
ACGGGCTGATGCGATGGTTAATGATGAAATAATCCACCGGGTGAAAAACCGAGTTGCCTGCTCCGCCCACGACAGCCGCCAGCATCAGCATGGTATAACCCCCCGACAAGCCGATCAGAACGCCTGAAACCACAAAACATGCCAGGCCAAAACGCAGCACGGGAGTCGGGCCAACCCGGTCGACAATGAACCCGGACGATGCCTGCCCTAGACACGAGACCAGAAAGAAAGCCGATGCGAGCAAGCCCAGCATGACGAAGTCGTAGCCATACTCGGCTGCGAGCGACAAATACAGAGTGGGCAGCACCAGCTGGAAGAAATGGGAGCAGGAGTGCGCCGCGCCAACGAGGCTGATAATGGACCAGTCTTTGCGTTTTAATGCAGGACTATCGTCAGGCGGATTAAGGATGGCAGCGGTCATGGCAAAAATAGGAAAGACGCGTTGATCGACGCAAACTGGCGAAAATCAGGCGACCCTGTCGCGGATATCTGGCCATGCGCGGCGCAGGTAATAACACATGGACCAAACCGTGAGGATCGCGGCAATAATAATCAGCACTTGACCCACCGCCTGTAGCGGCACGCCATATAAAGGGCGCCAATACAAAAGACAGGGGATCGCCACCATTTGCGCCACCGTTTTGAACTTGCCCAGCCAATGCACGGCAACGCTGCCGCTGGCGCCGATCTTAGCCATCCATTCACGCAGCGCCGAAATGGTGATTTCGCGACCAATAATCACCAAAGCAATGAATAAATCGACGCGGTTCAAGCCCAGCAACACCAAAAGCGCCGCGCACACCATGAGCTTATCGGCCACCGGATCTAGAAAGGCGCCGAACGACGAGGTCTGATTCCAGCGGCGAGCCAGCCAACCGTCAAGCCAGTCGGTCAGGGCCGCCACAATAAAAGCCCCTGCAGCGACGGCGTCGCGCGCAGGCAACCAGTCGTGCGGAAGGTAAAACAAACCCACCACCAACGGGATCATGGCAATACGCAGCCAGGTCAGAAAAATTGGAAAGTTGATCGGCATAATGAGCAATACTACATCATCGCAAGGCCTGATAGATGCGTTCAGCCAACTCGGGCGATATGCCATCCACCGATCCCAGATCATCGACGCTGGCATCGACCACTCCGGAAAACCCACCAAAACGCGCCAACAATTTTTGGCGACGCTTGGCGCCTACGCCGTCGATCTCTTCAAGCCGGGACACATTGCGAGACCGGGCGCGCTGCGCGCGCATGCCGGTGATGGCAAATCGGTGTGCCTCATCACGGATCTGAGCCACCAGCATCAATGCCGCCGACTCGATGCCCAGGGCCACAGGGGAACGCCCATCGACAAACACCAAGGTCTCCAGCCCAACCTTGCGCCCTTCCCCTTTAGCTACGCCGACAATGGTGTGTGTATCCAGTCCCAACTCTACAAATACCTGGCGGGCCACTTCAACCTGGCCACGGCCCCCATCAATGAGCGCAATGTCAGGCATCACCGCCTGCCCATCAGCCACGCGGGTAAAGCGCCGCGTCAGCACTTGTCTCATCGCGGCATAATCGTCACCCGGCGTAATCCCCGCAATGTTGTAACGCCTGTACAAAGAGGGCTGCATGGCGTGCTGCCTATAGACCACGCAGGAGGCCTGTGTGGCCTCTCCGGCGGTATGGCTGATATCGAAGCATTCGATGTGCATGGCGTCGAGCGCTACTTCGTCGGTATCCATGTCCAGCGCCGTCGCCAGCGCCAAAGTGCGAGCCGCCCTCGCGCTGGATTCGGACAGCAAGTGGGCTAGCGCCAGTTCGGCATTCTTCATCGCCTGAGTGAGCCACGTCTTGCGTATTCCCTGAGGCCGAGTCAACAAACGAGTTTTGACCCCGGTCTGTTCTGCCAGCAGGTGCATGAGGTCCGGGTCGGCAAGCGGATGCGAGCACACCAACACGGATGGCATGGCGCTGTCGGGATAGTGCTGGCCCATAAATGCCGCTAATACATCACCCGCGCTATCATCGTTCGTATGCGTCGGAAAAAATGGCTTATCGCCCAGATGTCGACCACCCCGCACCATGGCCAGGTTGACGCATACGCGCCCTCCTGCCTGCGCAATCGCGATCACATCAACATCGTCATCACCTATTTTTTCCATGGTTTGCTGCTGCAGCACACGGGCCAGTGCGCCCATCTGGTCGCGCAGCACGGCCGCTTGCTCAAATTGCATTGCCGCCGATGCTTGCCGCATGCGCGCATCGATATCCTGCATAACCTCTTTGGCACGGCCATCGAGAAAACGCACGGCACGCTCCACGTCGGCTTGATAATTCTCGGGTGAAATCAGGCCTACACACGGAGCCGAACAGCGCCCAATTTGATAAAGCAGGCAGGGCCGCGAGCGATTTGCGAACACATTATCTTCGCAGGTTCTCAGGCGAAACACCCGCTGCAGAATCTGGATGGTTTCGCGCACTGCCCAAGAATTGGGATAGGGACCAAAATATCGCCCGCGTCCGCTCGTGGAACCTCGGTAATAGGCAATGCGTGGCGCCACATGATCCGTAATGGCCAGATAAGGATATGATTTATCGTCGCGAAACAGAATGTTGTAGCGCGGCTTCAAACTTTTAATCAGATTATTTTCGAGCAGCAGCGCTTCGGCCTCCGAGCGCGTCACAGTCACCTCGATGCGCACTACCCGCGTCACCATCTGGGCGATCCGGGGGCTGGCAAGCGTGGTCCGAAAGTACGACGAAACACGTTTTTTCAGGTCCCGCGCCTTGCCCACATACAGGACCTCACCCGCCGCATCGATATGCCGGTACACGCCCGGCAGATGAGGCAAGTCAGCCAGAAATGATTTGAGGTTGAAGTCGTCGGGCATATTGATAACGTTCATTGGCCTGCAAAGAGTCCCAATCCAGCGCGGGCCGCAAAGGCGCCAGACGGCGAATCCGATTCACCGATTCGACAGGATGATCGACAGCCAGACGTCCCAGCAGATCATCCGCCATATCCGGGCGATTGCATACCAGCACCATATCGCAACCGGCGCTCAGGGCCGCCTGGGCACGAGCCAGAATATCGCCCGCTATCGTTGCTCCCTGCATGGTCAGATCGTCGGAGAACACCACCCCATCATAGGCCAAGTCATGGCGCAATACCGTCTGGATCCAATGGCGTGAAAACCCCGCGGGTTGTGGGTCGACACTAGAATAGATAACATGAGCCGGCATCACCGAAGGCAGCACCATGTCGCCCAGCCACCCATACGGGGCTGCATCTTCTTGCATGATCTCGTCGAAACCTCGTGTGTCGACCGGAATCTCATGATGCGAATCTGCCTCAACCGCGCCATGCCCAGGGAAATGCTTACCGCAAGCAGCCATATCGGCCAGCATCAGGCCCTGTATCAATGCTCGGGCCAACAAAGTGACTACGCGCGGATCACGATGAAACGCACGGTTGCCTATCACCTTGCTAACGCCATAGTCCAGATCCAGCACAGGCGTAAAACTCAGGTCGACCCCGCACGCGCGCAGCTCTGCGCCCAGGACATAACCCGTCTCGGTTGCCAGACGCATGGCGCCCAGCGAATCGCCCATCCATATCTCACCAAACAGGCTCATTGCGGGAATCGGCGTGAAGCCATCTGTGCGGAAACGCTGCACCCGGCCACCCTCATGATCAACCGCAATCAGCAAAGGCTCATCACGTTCGGCATGAATGGCCCGACACAAAGCCGTCAACTGCTTTCGATTTTCAAAGTTGCGGGCAAATAGAATCACGCCGCCCACCAGAGGATGGTGCAAGCGTCGTTTTTCCTGCGCCGTGAGTTTAATTCCGGCCACATCGACCATGACCGGCCCTGGAACCAGGCTCGAAGACTTCCTTTGCTTGGTCATTACGCTCATTTACTCCTGCATCAATCAAAGCCAATTGGCGGCACTTTCACGATTTGGACTCGACGACAACAAACGCCGCCACCACATCGCTTTCGTCGGTCAGGGAAACATGTGCGACGCCAAACCGCTGGGCATACCAACTTGCCAGCGGCTCATCCAGGCTGACGCACGGGCGGCCGCTGGGTTCGTTCAACGTTTGCATGCGCGGCCAGGACATGGGATGGTGCATTCCCAAACCAATCGCTTTGGAAAAAGCCTCTTTAGCTGCAAAACGCGTCGCCAGAAACCGCAGCCCACGCTCACTGTCACGCTGATAGCGACCATGAAACTTTTCCAGCTCTTGCGCCCCTAAAATACGCTGCGCAAACCTCAAGCCATGACGAGCATAGGCACGCGCAATCCGATCCACGCTTAGTAAATCTACGCCAATACCCGCCACCTTGCCCGCCTGTGCCTGC
Source organism: Paralcaligenes sp. (assembly GCA_039935015.1). Classification (GTDB taxonomy): domain Bacteria; phylum Pseudomonadota; class Gammaproteobacteria; order Burkholderiales; family Burkholderiaceae_B; genus Paralcaligenes. Next base: position 4,353 of record JBDTLC010000028.1, read on the forward strand.
ATGCTCCACCCAAAATTCGATAAACTCGCCCCTAGCAGTCCCCGGCGACGTGTCAATTCGCATCATACCTTGCCATTTGGGGTAAAAAAAGCGTGTCACAGATCGTGACCACTAAAATCTTTGACAGTGTAATCTGCAGGGATAGAGCACCGATGGCAGCCACAAGGGTTGCCGCTACAAAATCCGCCATGGCGCCAACAAGGTCTGCCATGACGCCTACAAGAACCGGCCGTTACGATTTCGCCCGCTTGTCGATAACTCTGCGTGCCTTGCCAGTCAAAGTGCGTTCGATCAGACCGGCACCTTGTACCGTCACCCGAGCACTGATGCCTATAAAGTTCTTAACAGAAGCCTTGAGCTTGGCGCCCAGCGCTTCACGCCCGGCGGCCGTCAACTGATCGTGTTCGGGGCGCACCTCGGTCATGATTTCAAGCTCGTCCATATTCCCGCTACGCGTGAGTACCAGCTGATACTGAGCCGCCAGTTCGGGGATTTTCAGCACCAACTCTTCCACCTGCGTCGGGAACAGATTAACCCCGCGAACAATCAGCATATCGTCGCTACGCCCAGTAATTTTGTCGATGCGTCGCATACTGCGCGACGTGGGCGGCAACAAGCGTGTCAAATCGTGCGTACGATAGCGAATAACCGGCATCGCTTCCCGCGTCAGCGAAGTAAACACCAGCTCACCGGCCTCCCCATCGGCCACGGGCTCACCGGTCTGAGGATTAATGATCTCGGGCAAAAAATGGTCTTCCCACACCACCGGGCCGTCCTTGGATTCGACGCACTCCATGGCCACCCCTGGCCCCATGACCTCTGACAACCCATAGATATCGACCGCATCGATGCCGCTGCGCATTTCAATGTCGCGACGCAACTGTCCCGTCCAGGGTTCCGCCCCGAAAATGCCTATACGCAACGAGCTCTTATGCGGGTCAACCCCCTGACGCTTCATTTCCTCGAGAATATTACAGAAATACGAAGGCGTGACCATAATGATGTTGGGCTCGAAATCACCAATCAGCTGCACCTGTTTCTCGGTTTGCCCACCCGACATCGGAATGACCGAACAGCCCAGGCGTTCCGCCCCATAGTGCGCGCCCAAGCCACCCGTAAACAAACCATAGCCGTAGGCCACCTGCACGATATCGCCCGGGCGCCCGCCCGCGGCCCAGATGGAGCGGGCCACCAGATCGGACCAATTATTGATGTCATTCATCGTGTAGCCCACAACCGTCGGCTTGCCGGTCGTACCGCTCGATGCATGAATACGCACGACCTGTTCGCGCGGCACGGCAAACATCTTGAACGGATAGTTATCGCGCAAATCTTGTTTGCTCGTAAACGGAAAACGCGTGATGTCCGACAACTGCTTCACGTCGCCAGGATGAACCCCGGCCGCATCGAACGCCTTTTTATAATGCGGCACATGCTCATACGCATGGTTTAGCGACCACTTCAAGCGTTCCAACTGCAGACTGTACAGTTCATCCTGGCTGGCGTGCTCGATCGCATCGCGACCCGCCTTGCTCGATTTCACTTCAGACATTTCCCTCTCCTGCGGCAGACTCAAAATTGGTACAGGCCGTCTCGCCTACGACCACTCCTTTGATGCGATACGAGCGGCCACGGAATAACGCAATGCGCTTGCCATCCTGATTCGTCACCAGAATATCGTAGACGCCTGTGCGACCGGCCAGCGAGGCCTCCAGAGCATCGGCCGTCAACACATCGCCCAATAACCCGGGCGCCAGATAATCGATGGTGCAGCCCGAGGCCACCGTGGCCTGATTACGTGAATTGCAGGCAAACGCGAACGTGCTGTCGGCCAGAGCAAAGATGAACCCACCATGACAGGTCTGATGGCCGTTCAACATGTCGGGACGCACCGTCATTTGCATACTCGCGCGGCCGGGCCCCACTTTGGTCAGGCTAATGCCCAGGCCCTGAGTGGCCTGGTCTTTATCGTACATAAACTGAGCAGACAGTTCGGCCAGCGCCTGTGGGTCTTCAGGCAGGCGAGAAGAATCGAACGCCATGCCTGATTGAGCTGAATTCATTATTTTCCCTTGAAGGACGGCGCGCGCTTGGTCAAAAAAGCCGCGACCCCTTCGGCATAATCTTCAGTGCGGCCCAACTCGCGCATCAAGTCACGCTCAAGATCTAGTTGCTCGTCGAGCGTATGGCTCAGGCTTTGGTTCATAGCGCGCTTGGTGAACGCCAGACCCTTGGTCGGGGCTGCGGCGAAATGCTCAGCCAGTTCGATCAGGCGCGCATCAAACGCATCGTCAGCCACACACTGCCATATCAGGCCCCATTGCGCAGCCTGCTCGGCGCTAAGTTTATCGCCCAGCAAAGCCAGACCCATGGCGCGCGCTTGGCCCACAAGGCGCGGCAAGACATAAGTTCCGCCCGTATCGGGCAATAAGCCAAGGCGACAGAAAGGCTGAATAAAACTAGCCGACTGTTTGGCGATAACGATGTCACCCGCCAGCGCCAGGTTGGCGCCTGCTCCGGCGGCCACGCCGTTGACTCCGACCACCACCGGCACGGGCAAAGCGCGCAGGCGCCGTACCAAGGGCGCATAATACCTTTCTATAGTGTCTCCGAGATCGACGGCTCCCGCCGCCATCTGGCGTTCGGACAAATCCTGGCCAGCACAAAAACCACGGCCGCGACCGGTCAGCACCAGCACCCGCACCTCCGCGGCCTCGACCCGCGTAAGCGCCTGAGCCAAAGCGTTGTGCATGGTCGCAGTAAAACTGTTGAGCTTATCAGGACGATTAAGGGTAATTCGGGCGATACCGCGTTCAAGCTCGAATTGAATGCTTTCGTCAGTCATGAAATGTCCTCGTCAGACGTGCCAGCGCGTTTGCACGACACGGAACCGGTTTGCCACGTAGGCGGAATCGGACAGCACAGAGTTGGCCGCCGGATTGGCGCCCGTGCCATGAAAATCGCTGAATGCCGCCGTCTGGTTTACAAAAACCGCCCCCGTCAGATTCAACGACAAGGATACTCCCGCCCGTTCCGCCGCCTTTTGCACCTGTTTGGCCACCGTACTGTCGGTGGTATAGGCCGACAGCGTCAAAGCGCCATGCGTAATGACCGAATCTTGCGCGCGCCGGATGCTATCGGAGGTCGACTCGGTGGCCACGACGAAAACGATGGGACCAAACCATTCACGTTCGATATGCGGATCGCCCGCCTCGGCCGTAAGCAGTAAAGGCGTTTGTACGACGGCCGCCTCAAACTGCGGATGAGCCAGACGGCGGCTGTCGCATAAAACCGGCAGGCCCAGCGCCCTGGCTTCATCGATGCGCCTGCGGGTCGCCTCATTTTGCAGCGCGCCGGTAATCTCGACAGCCTTGGCTGGATCGCTCGTCAGCTTGTCCACCGCTGCGGCCAGCCCCTGGGCCACTTCTTCAAAGCTCATATGGCCGCTGGCGGTATCGATACCTGCGCGGGGAACATAAATATTTTGCGGCGCCGTGCACATCTGTCCTGAATACAACGCAAAGGAAAACGCCAAGTTGCGGGCTACGCTTTTAAAATCATCGACCGAATCGATAATCACCTGATTGACGCCCGCCTTTTCGGTATAGACCTGCGCCTGGCGCGCATGCAATTCAAGCCAGTTGCCGTTGGTGCTGCTGCCGGTGAAATCTATCAGCTTCACCGCTGGATCAAGAGCCAAGGCCTGCGCCGTATCGTCGTCGGCTTCATGGGCGGCCAGCAGCACGACGTTGGCGTCAAAGCCGGCCTCAGTCAATACTTCGCGGGCAATTTTCACGGTAATGGCCAGCGGAAGAATGGCCGCTGGATGCGGCTTGACGATCACGGTATTGCCGGTCGCCAGGCTGGCAAACAGCCCTGGATAGCCATTCCAGGTAGGAAAGGTCGAACAGCCTATGATCAGAGCAATGCCGCGCGGCACCACCGTGAACTGCTTTTGCATGCGAATCGGGTCTTGCTTGCCCTGCGGCTTATCCCAAGACACTAAGCCCGGGATGCGCGCCATTTCCTGCCAGGCGTACGCCACGGCTTCAACACCACGATCTTGCGCATGCGGGCCGCCCGCCTGGAAAGCCATCATGAAACCCTGCCCAGTCGTGTGCTGAACCGCGTAGGCCATTTCAAAGCTGTGTTGATTGAGGCGCTTTAAAATTTCCAGCGCCACGCCAACCCAGGCGCGCGGCCCGGCGTCGCGCCAAGAGTCGAGCGCTTGCTGCGACTGGGCGATCAAGGCTTTGGTGGGAACCTGCGGATAACGTATCCCCAGTTCGAAGCCGAAAGGTGACACCTCTGTGCCTACACGGCCGACCGCATCGGCCTGCGTCAGTGGAAAGTCTTGACCCTTATAGGCCTCAAACGCGGCGCGCCCATCTTCATTCGCGGTTTCGCCGTAAGCGCGAGGGCTGGGCGACTCGGAGAATGGGCTCCAATAGCCACGGACGGCCGCGGCGGCCACGGCCTGCTCTAGGAGAGACTGATGGGTGCTGAAAAAATCGGTAGACACGGCGCTCACTCCTGTAAATAAATTAGGTTTCCTGATCGAAATCAATCACCAAACGATCTGTAACCGGGAAACTCTGACAACAAAGCACAAAGCCGCGAGCCACCTCGTAATCTTCGAGCGCAAAATTGGCATCCATATCGACTTCACCTTCAATGACCTTGCAGCGGCAACTGGAACATACTCCACCCTTGCACGAATAGGGCAATTCTATGCCCTGGGCCAGGGCCGAATCTAATACGCTGTCTTTATTTTTTTCTATCGTCAGGGTACGCGTAACGCCGTCCTGAATCACGGTCAGCGCGCAATGCTGCCGGCCCGGCGCATGCCGCGCTTCGTGACCGGTGCGCAAAGCCCGTGGCCCTTTGGGCGAACCAAACAGTTCGAACTTGATCTGGGCGCGATTCAGGCCTTTATCCTGCAATGCCTGGATGACCGATTCAATCATATCTTGCGGACCGCAGACAAAGGCCATATCGATCGTACTTGGATCCAGCCACCGGGACAGAAGCTGCGTGACTTTGTCACCATCGAGCCGCCCATTGAACAGGTCAATATCCTGAATTTCCCGGCTCATGATATACACCAGAGAAAACCGCTCCATATAACTATTCTTGAGATCCTCGATTTCTTCACGAAACAAGACCGAAGACGAAGAGCGGTTGCCAAAAAACAGCGTAAAGCGACTGCCTGGCTCGGTGCGCAGCGCCGTTTTCACCAGCGACAAGATAGGCGTAATGCCGCTACCTACCGCAAAGGCAACGTACTCGCGGCGATGCTCCTCAGAAAAATCAACCGTAAAATGACCGTCGGGCGGCATGACATCAAGCACAATGCCTGGCGCCAGATGCGTATTGGCCCATGTGGAAAACGAGCCATCATCCATGCGTTTGATGGCAACGCGCAACTGGCGGTCGTGGGGCGCCGCACAAATCGAATAAGAACGACGCAACTCTTCGCCATCAACGTCGGTACGCAGGGTCAGGTACTGGCCTGGACGAAATACAAATTTTTCGTCCAGTGCAGCCGGCACATCGAAAGTCACAACCACCGCGTCGCGTGTATTCTTCGCTACCGAAGCGACCTTCAAAGGATAAAACTCGGCCATACGTTAATGCGCCTTAAAGTAATCAAAGGGCTCGCCACAATGACTACAGCGATACAAGGCCTTGCACGAAGTCGAACCAAACTGGCTGATCAAACGTGTGGCCTCGGAACCGCAACGCGGGCATGGGACAAGCAGCCTATGCGCGCCACGCGCAAGCCCGGAAATATCGATGGCCTTTTCTTTAGGCGGCGCAATGCCATAGCCCTTAAGAGCAGCGTGGCCCGCAGGCGTCAGCCAGTCGGTCGTCCAGGCCGGCGACAAACGTGTCTGGATGCGAACGCTGGCCACGCCATTCTGCTTAAGAGTATCCACGATGCCGGCGGAAATTTCCTGCATAGCCGGACAGCCCGAATAAGTGGGCGTAATGGTCACGACACAGGTTATGCCGTCCCAGGATACGTCGCGGATAATTCCCAGGTCTACCACCGACAAAACAGGGATTTCGGGATCAGGCACAAGGGCCAGCCATTGCAGTACCTGCTGCACCGAAACAGAGTCGGCAGCCAAGACTGCGCTCACCACGAGGCTCCCGGGTAAGTTCGCTGCAAATGCTGCATCTGGGCCAAGACAAACCCCAATGCTTCGGTATGGCGCCCTGCCGTGCCGCCGCGATAGGCCGGATGGTTGGCGTCATCCGGGTTTGGAAGCGCCAGAGTGGCCTCACTCAGTACCTGACCGACCTGCGCAAGCCAATCTGGCCATAACGACGCATGCGAAATAATCACTTTGCGCCCGACCAGATCGGACGTCATTTCATCGTCGACGAAAAGCTCGCCCACATAAGGCCAGAAGGTCTGCACCGAAACCTGCATCTTTGCGTGGCTCTCGGACGTCCCGTCACCCAGACGCACCATCAGGTCGGAGGACCGGCGTACGTGATAGGTGACCTCTTTAAGTGACTTTTCGGCAATTGCCGCCACACGCTCGTCGGTCGAGACACACAGGGCCCGCAATAAAAAATAATGCCAGACATCAAAGAAAAACTGGCGCACGATAATATCGCCATAATGACCATTGGGATGTTCAACCAGCAGGTAATTGCGATAGTCGGGCGCATCGCGCAAATAGGCGAGTTGATCCTCATCGCGTCCACGGCCTTCTACTTCACCGGCTAACGTCAGCCAAAGGCGTGCCTGCCCCAGAAGGTCGAGCGACACATTGGTCAGCGCCAAATCTTCTTCGAGTGCCGGCCCATGGCCGCAACACTCGGACAAACGCTGCGACAACACCAGAGTAGTGTCGCCCATCCGCAGCAGATACTGGAATAATGAATGATCCATAGAAGAACCCCATTACATATGCTTAATTTCTTCGGGCATAGGGAAAAAAGTGGGATGACGATATACCTTGCTATTGGCGGGATCGAAGAGAGGCGCTTTGTCGGCCGGGCTGCTTGCCACGATATCGGCAGCCTTGACGACCCAGATGCTCAAGCCCTCGTTGCGGCGAGTATATACATCGCGCGCATTATTCATGGCCATTTCGGCATCGGGCGCATGCAAGCTGCCCACGTGCTTATGCGCCAAGCCATGCTGACTGCGTATGAAAACCTCCCAAAGAGGCCATGTGCTCTGACTCATGTGCATTCCTTACCTGCGTGCCTCGTGTTTGTTGGCGTAGGCCGATAGCGCGGCCCGAACCCATGCACCCTGTTCATGAGCGTCTACACGTGCCTTCAAACGCTCTCGGTTGCAGGGCCCATGTCCCTTGATCACAGCATAAAACTCGGACCAATCGATTTCACCGAAATCATAATGGCCACGCTCTGCATTCCATTGCAGATCGGGATCAGGCACCTTCAAGCCCAGATATTCGGCCTGCGGAACCGTCTGATCAACCATTTTCTGGCGCAGTTCATCGTTGGAAAACAACTTGATGCGCCACTGCATGGACTGCGCACTATTTGGAGACTCGGCATCCGAAGGGCCGAACATCATCAGGGCCGGCCACCACCAGCGATTAAAGGCCTCTTGCGCCATGTCCTTTTGCGCCTGAGTGCCGTGTCGACACATTTGAATCAATAAATCATAGCCCTGGCGCTGGTGAAAAGACTCTTCCTTGCAAACGCGCACCATGGCGCGTGCATATGGGCCGTAGGAGCAGCGACAAAGCGGAATCTGGTTGATGATGGCCGAGCCGTCGACCAGCCACCCTACCATGCCGATATCGGCCCAGGTCAGCGTGGGGTAATTGAAAATGCTGGAATACTTGGCGCGGCCCGCATGCAAGTCGTCGACCAGATCGTCGCGCGACACGCCCAACGTCTCGGCGGCACTGTACAAATACAGACCATGGCCGGCCTCGTCTTGAACCTTGGCCAGCAAAATGGCTTTGCGCTTGAGGCTGGGCGCGCGCGTAATCCAGTTGCCTTCGGGCAGCATGCCAACCACTTCCGAATGGGCATGCTGCGAAATCTGGCGCACCAGAGTTTTGCGATAGGCCTCTGGCATCCAGTCTTTGGCCTCGATCCGGATACCTTCGTCGATACGCTGCTGGAATACCCGCTCAGGGCCGCTAAGCTGGTCGACGGAAAGGACGTCTTTTACCCCTGTTTCAACAAGTTGCGCGTACATGGCGGTCTCCTGTGACAACTCTGCAGTGAGAATCGTCTAGCTGGCATTATCTATTACAAAAATATCAATGTCAATCTAGATTCTGTATCATATTAGACTAAAGTCACGCAATGACATTCAACGGTAGTGGCGGCCCTTGTGGCAGCCATGTGCGCCCTAACAGGTACTCGGAAAAATATAAAAATGCCACCCACAAGGGGTGGCGCTACAACGCGACAGCACACTCTCTAAAGCTTGATGAAATGCTCGCGGTAATGCTTTAACTCGTCTATGGATTCACAAATGTCGGCCAGCGCTTCGTGCCGGCTTTTTTTGACGAAGCTTTTATAAACTTCAGGCTTCCAGCGCAGAGACAACTCCTTAAGCGTGCTGACGTCCAAATTGCGATAATGAAAATAGGCCTCCAGGCGCGGCATATACTTCACCATGAAACGGCGATCCTGGCCTATCGTATTGCCGCACATAGGCGACTTGCCCGAAGGCACGTGCTGGGCAAGGAAAGCCAGCAATTGATCTTCGGCCTGTGCCTCAGTCAACGTTGAAGCCTTAACCTTGTCAATCAGGCCGCTTTTCGCATGAGTCGACTTGTTCCATTTATCCATAGCGTCGAGCAAGGCGTCGTCCTGGTGTATAACCAATACGGGGCCTTGTGCGACCTGCGTCAAATCAGGCTCGGTCACAATGATCGCCACTTCTATAATGCGTTCCTTCTCCGGATCCAGCCCTGTCATTTCCATGTCTAGCCAAATTAAACGCTGATCGTTAACCGCCATATAATTCATCCTTAAAAAAGTTATTTTCGCACACGGTCTCTTATATCTATGTTCTCCCTGTTGTTTATAGCTTTTCTATTGACCGATATTGCGCTGCGCCTGTGGCTGGCTACGCGCCAGATCAGACACGTCACGGCGAACCGTGCGCAAGTCCCTGCGGAATTTTCCGATCGCATCGGTCTGCCCAGCCACCAGCGCGCCGCCGACTACACCGTGGCTAAAATGAAATTTGGCATGATCGAGCGCGTCGCCGATGCCGCCATACTCGTCGCACTGACATTATTGGGTGGCCTGCAATTTATAGACGTCACGCTTGGCCACGCCATTGACAGCGAAATGCTGCGACAGCTGGCACTGGTGGGCTGCGTGCTGGTACTGATCAGCCTACTGGGTTTGCCATTTTCTATCTGGCGCAAGTTTAAGCTTGAAGCGAAATTCGGCTTCAACCGCGTAACACCTCGTCTATTCATTATCGATAGCACCAAAGGCCTGCTGCTGGGGCTGCTTTTCGGGCTGCCGCTGTGCGCGCTCGTGCTGTGGGTCATGGCCAATACAGGTGCTTGGTGGGGGTGGTGGGCATGGTGCATCTGGGTTATTTTCAATTTGCTGGTTTTATGGCTGTTTCCAACGCTGATTGCGCCCTTGTTCAATAAATTTGTCCCACTGGATAATCCCGAACTCACCGCCCGCATCCAGACCCTGGCAAAACGTTGCGGCTTTGCTCTGCGAGGTCTGTTTGTGATGGACGGCTCGCGGCGCTCCGCGCATGGCAACGCCTACTTTACGGGCTTTGGCAGAAGTCGCCGCATTGTATTTTTCGATACCCTGCTATCGCGCCTGAACGTAGACGAGGTGGAGGCCGTTCTGGCTCACGAACTCGGACATTTCAAGCACAAGCACATCATTAAGCGCATGTTTGTCAGCTTCACGCTGGCCCTGGTATTTTTCCTTCTGCTGCATTGGCTATCGGGGCAAGTCTGGTTTTACACACAGTTGGGTGTACTGCCGCAATTGGGGCGAGCCAACGATGCGCTGGCACTGATCCTGTTCTTCCTGGTTACCCCCACCTTCACGTTCTGGGCGGCGCCGCTTGCAAGCTGGCTCTCACGACGCGACGAATTCCAGGCTGACCGGTATGCAGTGGAACAATGCACCGCCCAGCCTTTGGTTGCTGCGCTTATCAAACTCTACGACGACAATGCGGCCACCCTGACTCCCGACCCTATACACTCGGCGTTTTACGATAGCCATCCGCCAGCGGTGCTGCGCATCCAGCACCTCAAACATGGCTAGCGCAACCCGCTTGCGAGGACGCATCATTGCCGCCCACGGGCGCCATTACACCGTAGAGCTGGCCGACGGGAGCGTACGTAAATGTTTTCCGCGAGGTAAAAAGGCTGGTGCCGCCGTCGGAGATTTTGTACAGATCAGCCTCGAAGGTGAACGCGAAGGCTCAATCGAGCAAATCGAAGAACGCCGCAACCTGCTCTACCGGTCCGACGATATGCGCACTAAACAATTTGCCGCCAACGTGGATCAATTGTTGCTGGTCATCGCTATCGAGCCGGCCTTCTCCGACGACATTACTGGGCGCGCCCTGGTCGCGGCGCGCAGCGCGGACATCGAACCACTGGTTATTCTGAATAAAATTGATCTGGCTAGCGGCTTGCTGCCTGCCCGCCGGCGCCTCGCCAACCTCGGCAAACTGGGCGTACGTATCGTCGAACTGAGTGCACTGGATCCGGCGCATGTGCGCAGCCAGCTGCTGCCCGAGATTAAAGATCGCACAAACCTGTTGCTGGGACAAAGTGGCATGGGCAAATCTACCCTGTTAAACATCTTGATCCCCGATGCCCGGGCCCACACCCAGGAACATTCCGTGGCGCTGGGCACAGGCAAACACACCACCACCAGCACCCGCTTATACCCCTTGCCCGGACAAGCAGGTTCATTAATCGATTCTCCGGGATTTCAGACGTTCGGCCTGTTCCACCTGAGCTCGCACGAAATAGAACAAGGGTTTCCGGAATTCACGCCGGCGATAGCCCACTGCCGGTTCTATAACTGTACGCACCGCCACGAGCCAGGTTGCGGCGTACTAGCCGCCTTGGAACACGGCGACATTACCCCGGAAAGACATGCCTTGTACAAACGCATTTTGGCCGAAAACGAAGCGAAAGGCAGCTATTGAAACAGGTCAGGAGCGACCCTGCATATTCTGGGCAGCCGCCAGAAAATGATAGAAATTACGTATCAGTGCGGCGGTTGCGCCCCAGATGAAATATGGCCCCCAAGAAATAGAAAAGTACAAGCGGTGGCCGCCCGCAGGCAATTGCGCCCGGTGCAGCGCATGGCCCGCCGGATTCATCAGTACCGACAACGGCACTTCAAATACTTCGGCAACTTCAGCGCTATCTGCGTGAATTGAAAACCCTGGTAAAACCTGGCCGATAACCGGCAGCATGGTAAAGCGCGTGGAGGTCAGGTAACCGGGCTGGGTGCCTATCAGCTTGAGATACTGTGGTTCGATCCCGATTTCTTCCTGCGTTTCGCGTAGAGCCGCGGCAATGGCATCGCGATCGAAACGTTCGATGCGGCCGCCAGGAAAGCTGATTTGCCCCGCGTGATCATGTAGATGCGAGGCGCGCCGGGTAAAAATAACATGCAGGCCGTCGGGGTGCTGCACTAACGGAATAAATACAGCCGCCCGGATAATGTCTTTGCAATCGGAAAAATCGGACCGAAATGAATCAACAAAGAGGGGCTCGACCTGCCAATCAACAGAATGACCAAATGCAGAACAGATGAATTCAAGCCCGATGGTGGAGGGCAAGAGCGCCGGCAACACCTGACAGTTTGGCACCATAGGCTGGGCCTGGGGGTCAAAACCCGGCCGGCTGGCTACGCCCTGTCGTCGAGGCACATAAACGCGATGTAACATGAAATCCATAAAACAAAGGCGCCACTCGGACGCCTTTGCTGCTTAGTACCGGGATAGAGGCTGATTATTCAGCAACTGCCTTTTTGGCCGAGTTACGAACCAGCTTTTCCTTAATACGAGCGGCTTTGCCCGAACGGCTACGCAAGTAATAAAGTTTAGCACGGCGGACATCGCCACGACGCTTCACTTCGATGCTGGCAATTTGTGTTGAATAGAGCTGAAACGTACGCTCGACCGCCTCGCCGGAGGATATCTTGCGTACCGTAAAGGCTGAATTCAGGCCGCGATTGCGCTTGGCAATAACGACGCCTTCGTAGGCCTGTACGCGTTTGCGCGCACCCTCGACCACGTTTACGTTGACAACAACCGTGTCGCCAGGGGCGAACGCAGGTTTGGGCTGACCACCGGTCAGGCGCTGGATTTCTTCTTGTTCAAGAATAGCGAGTAGGTTCATAGTGAACTCCTGGTGTCATCATGATCGGTCGGATTTTATATGTGGCAATTGCCCAGTTG
>JBDTLC010000029.1:0-3903 GCA_039935015.1 Paralcaligenes sp.
TGCGTACTGTGATGCCGTTTCTGATCCTGGTTCCTATCCTGCTCCTGATCGTCGCAAACCTCGTGCGCAAGATGTTTCGGCCCATTACCGCGATTTCAATGGAAATTGACCGACGCACCGAGCGGGAGTTGCACCCGGTGAATGAAGACCACCTTCCGGTCGAAGTGCGCCCGTTTATTGTGGCGATCAATCGTTTGCTAAACCGTATTGCCCAGTCTATGGATACCCAGCGGCGGTTTGTCGCCGATGCCGCGCATGAGCTTCGCTCTCCGCTGACAGCCATGTCCCTGCAGGCGGAACGGCTGGCAGAGGCGGAGATGTCCGCTCAGGCCCGAGAACGGCTGGTAACCTTGCAACGGGGAATTCGGCGCAACCGCAACCTGCTGGATCAACTACTGACCTTAGCCAAAGCCCAAGCGACAACCGCCCTACCCACCTCACCCGTTTCGATATTAGGCATCTATCGCCGTGTTCTGGAAGATCTTCAGCCTCTGGCCGAGGCCAAGCACATAGACCTTGGTGTTGAGGGGGAACAAGATGCTCGGGTATTAGTACGCGAGCTGGATCTGGTGGCGGTGGTCAAGAATCTGGTCGATAATGCTATTCGCTATACCCCAGAAGGTGGCCGGGTTGATTTGTCGGTGAACACCATAAAAGGGCGTGCCATCTTAAGCATTCAGGACAGCGGGCCAGGCATTGCGTTGGCCGAGCGAGAACGGGTCTTTGATCCCTTCTATCGCACGCTTGGCAACGATCAAGTCGGGTCGGGCCTGGGGATGTCCATCGTCAAGGCCATATCGGATCGGATCGGTGCGGAGGTTCAGCTAGGTTTTTCCGATGAAGTAAACGGTTCGGGCTTGCGCGTACGTATACTCATTCCACTGGCAGGCACTCATCAGTAATCAGCCCTTGGCGGGTGTTCCTGAACGACACTCCAGCCATCCTGACCCCTCGGGAATTGTCGGTTTTAAACACATTGATGCCATGACGCAGCCAAACATTGAGCGAAACACAATTTAACCTAAAATCGGTTTAAAAACGCCTCTACCTGCGCGACTGCCCTGGTACCAATCTGTGCCACGGTTTCAGCCACCAGCGAGAGGTCACGCTCAATGGTCTTAAACCCGGAATCAAGCCGCTCGGCTGCAGCGCCCAGCGCCTTTAAAAGCTCATTGGGCCACGCATTGCCCAACTGCTGCATCTCGGCGCGGCTGGGCTGTAGAGCTTGCGGCACAATGATCCCTGGTCCGCTGTTGAACGGCGCGGCCAAACGCAAGTAAGGCAGCACACTCGGTGCCGCCGCATCTCGGTCGGTCAGCGGCCCTGGAATACCAAACAATTCGCGCACCGTCTTGATAATGCTCGTATGGTCAAATGGGTATGGCCCGTCACCTAAGGGGCTTAATACCGACCCCGCCCGAACCCAGGGCGTCACAATGACTGCCGGGACGCGCACGCCATAGGTGTCAAAGGCAAAGCCATCCGGCGCCTTCTTGCCGTCGCCGGGCGGCACTGCCCGTGGTGGCGGCACGTGATCGTAGCACCCTCCATGCTCATCGTAAGTAATAATTAAGAGCGTTTTTTCCCAGCAACTGGAGGCGCGGACGGCATTGTACACATCGGCGATCAGCTTTTCGCCATAACGAATATCATGAGGCGGGTGCTGGTCATTGGGCGGTGTGCCCGTGAAGATATTGGCAAAATAATTTGGCTCGATAAAGCTATAGGCAGGCAGCACCCCAGCCTCGGCATCCACCAGAAATTGCTTGAACCGATGATAATGGCTAGCCGCCACATCCAAAATATCCGCCAAAAGCAGAGATTGCGGAAAGTCATGGAAATATACCCTCCATGGCTGTCTTGCGTTCTCCAATTCCCGAAAAATACTACGCCGACGAAATGGCTCTTGGCCTGCCCCAAAAAAATCCTTGTTATTGACAACACCGTAGCACGTTCCAGTATGCGCAAAAAACCGGTTTGGCCAGGTTTGACAGGGAGCGGAGGCGAACCATTGATCCGACACGGCAAAGGCCTTTGCTAATTGATGCAATACCGGTACCTGCTCCTCTGTATAGGTGTGCATCACGGCCTGTGGGTCGTGAAAGCCATCTGATGGCGATTGAATGGCATAGTTATTGGCAAAGCCACCCATGGTCGGCGGATACGCACCGCGCCAGTCGTGAGGGTAAAACAGTTGCTCGGTGATATCAACATAGCTTTCACCCGGATCGGGTGTGGGGATCGCGAAGGAACCGCCGCCAGGCAAATCATGGCGAGCCCGGTAGGTCAGGTTGCCAATACGATTGCTCTCTGAACCTTTCAGGCCATTGAATTTAGGCGTGGAGGCGCGAAACGTTCCTAGTAGACTATCGAACGAACGGTTCTCCAACATCAGCACGACAACATGTTGAATATCAGCCACGAGCTGTATCCCTAATACTGGGTTTCGTTGGATTTGAAGCCAACATAACCAGCATTGCTTATTCCCATTAACAGCAGTAAATTTTCATTTAAATGCGGCATGGCACCTGTTAGATACACCTGGTAGATAAAAATACTGCCCACTATGAATGTCCACGCCACAGCCTGCAGCCTATGTAACGCTGCGCCACCTATATCCGTTGTCAGGTCTTTGAACCAGCCATTCGTTTCAAACGGCTGAGTCCTGTTTTTATAAGTCTGCAGCAACAATCTCAGGTCGTTCAGTTCCGCTTTGCCAGACACGGTCAAGGCATCACCTTGCGCCGTTAGGGATGCAATTTCAGCTTGTAGCGACAGGACATCCTGATAACTCTTCAATCCCAATGCCCTAAGCCCGTCGTTCATCGCATCTTCGGGCGTGTCTCGCATGCTCTCGACAACGGCCGCACCACCCGCTGTCAACGCCGAAAGCCCCATAAGCACCAATGCTTGGGACGTAATCACATCGGTTGAGCCCGTTTTTACGAACAGATACAAGAAACTGACCAATACAATCACGAACCAGAACGCCATCTGATTTCTCGCCAAGCTATAGGTTTGCAGGCGCGCGGGGATTTGCGGGATCAGTTGGTCTTTTAAAAGAGCGGAGGCCTTGGCCAGCCACACTATCCAGGCTGCCATCAGCACAGCCACGATCATCAGCAGAAAAGTAGAGATGTTCATCATTCTACATATCCAAATTGAGACCAAGCAACATACAGTAATCCTCTCCTGGGATTTAGGGAAGTAAGTTAATCGATTCCAAGGCGCCTAGATCTACCGATATGTTTGGTTAATAAGTCTATTCATTTGCTGTCAGTGTGTATCTTGCATGTTGTGCCTTGGCAAGAAGTGAAAGGTAGTCTCACGCAGTTGGACAGTAAATCCGTATTCTTATGTGGGTTCTCAGCGGGTTAAGCTGCTGCAAGCAACGACGACTCTGGCTGGAGCAAACCGTATCGGGCGATTTCCCGTCAAGAGATGAATGGGGTCGTCGATGATCGATGTCAACAAACCACCGCCTGCGGTTCAGATCGGTCTTCTTGCCATACTGAGCGATCCCGAGATTCGATCGGAACGAGGTGAGTTCGACCGGATGGCAGAGCTGAAGAAACAACACGACTCGTGCCGGACGTGAACTTCGACACACATTAATTGATGAGCGACATGATCGGTGATATGGGTAGGCCACCGACAGCGTGTCGTTGTCCAGTTGAACGCCAGAAACCCAGACGTTCTGGGCACTGTTGCATACAAGATCGCCGATGCGCTGGGTAAGGTGCGTGGCGTCGAACCGACCTCCATCAAACGTGGTATAACGCCCGCAGGCAATGCGATGGAAATTCATATCGACCCAGGCGCCGCGGCGCTAAAAGGCATGATTCCAGCAGAAATCAAGGACCAGGTCTGCCACTATCTGCACAATCTGCCAATTCGAGCCCA
>JBDTLC010000030.1:0-5257 GCA_039935015.1 Paralcaligenes sp.
GGCGAATGGCAAGAGCAACCCGATTTCCGTGAACCACCGCTGGCGCTTGAAGGAGCGGCCGACCACTGGAACCACCGCGTCGACGAAGATTACTACTCACAACCCGGCGCACTCTTTCGATTGATGAACGCAGCGCAAAAAAAAGCCCTTTTTGAAAATACCGCACGAGCCATCGCAGGCGTTTCTCAAGATGTCCAACAACGCCATATCGAACACTGCACTAAAGCCGATCCGGCCTACGGCGCGGGTGTAAAGACGGCACTAGAGCTTAAATAGTTTTGTCAATGACGGCCTACTCCACCGACCCGATCATCGCCATCGCCACGGCACCCGGACGGGGAGGCATCGGGGTCGTACGTATCTCTGGCCCAGACCTGACCTCCTTGGTCGAGCAGTTGTTCGGCGTGACGCTGACGCCACGCCACGCCCACTACCTACCGTTTAACGACACCTGCGGTCTAGCCATCGACGCCGGGATCGCCTTGTACTTTAAGAGGCCTCATTCGTACACGGGCGAAGACGTGCTCGAACTGCAAGGCCACGGCGGGCCAGCGGTATTGCGGCGCTTGCTGGAGCACTGCCTGAATCTGGGTAAAGATATAGGCCTGCGTCACGCCGAGCCAGGCGAGTTCACCCAACGCGCCTTTTTAAATGAGCGACTCGACCTGGCCCAGGCCGAGGCTGTCGCCGACCTTATCGACGCTTCTTCCGAAGCCGCCGCGCGTAGCGCCATGGCTTCGCTGGCGGGCGTGTTTTCCACCCACGTCAATGCGCTCAGTGAACGGATCGTGCATTTACGCATGCTGGTAGAAGCCACGCTCGATTTCCCGGAAGAAGAAATAGACTTCCTGGAAAAATACCAGGCGCGCGAAACGCTTGTCCAAATCCAAAACGATCTGCATGCCCTGACGCGGCAGGCACAACAAGGGATGATTCTGCGCGAAGGTCTGCACGTGGTTCTGGCCGGGCAACCTAACGTCGGCAAGTCCAGCCTGCTTAACGCTTTAGCGGGCGACGACGTTGCCATTGTCACGCCTGTGGCAGGCACGACCCGCGACAAAGTCATCGGGCAAATTCATATTCAAGGGGTGCCTATTCATATCGTTGACACGGCAGGCCTGCGCGACACCGACGATGTGGTCGAAAGCATAGGTATCGCCCGCAGCTGGGCAGAAATTGAAAAGGCCAACGTCATCATTCACCTACAAGACGCTCGCACCCATGACGACGAGCTCGATTCGGCCATTACAAAGCGCTTGCCTGCACGAACCCCAGTGCTCAAGGTTTTCAATAAAATCGATTTGCTGGATGCGACCACGCTTACCGTTGACTGCGTCGACGATAGTGTGACCCAGACTACAAACAAGACATCCGATATCCTTGCACCTATCGCTATATCCGTCAAAACGAACACAGGGCTTGATACGCTTCGGCAAAGGTTGCTCGACATCGCTGGCTGGAATCCGGGTGTCGAATCGCCGTGGCTAGCCCGCGCACGCCATCTACAGGCCCTACAGCAGGCCGACGAACACCTGACACAGGCCGCCGGACACGCCAGCCATAACGACCGTGTACTCGATTTATTTGCCGAAGAACTACGTCTGACGCATGTCTCGCTATGCAGCATTACGGGTCAATTCACCAGCGACGATCTGTTGGGTGAGATTTTCTCGAGCTTCTGCATCGGAAAATAAAGTAGCGTACTAACGGGCCTGATCTGCAAAGCTACCCAATCGGCCTAACCACCATTGCCAAGCGCCAGCGAGTACACTAAAAGACCCTATTCCGGCCCTCTTACACTTGACATGTCTTTAGTCCAGCGCTTGCCAGATAACCCTCTGGACATCATCGGCGACGTCCATGGCGAACTGGACACTCTGGTAAGGCTTCTTGCTCACCTGGGCTACGACTCTCAGGGGGCACACCCTGAACATCGCAAACTGGTGTTCGTGGGCGACCTGTGTGACCGTGGCCCAAACAGTTATGGCGTGATAGAACTGGTACGCCTCTTAATAACGCACGGTAATGCCTACGCAATTCTGGGCAACCATGAGATAAACCTGCTGATTAGCGACGCTAAGGATGGCTCAGGCTGGTTTTTCGACGAACGATACGAACGGGATCAAAAAAACTACGCGCCATTCGAGCGCGCGCCTTCAAGGCAACGCGAAGACATACGAACCTTTTTGGGCGCGCTACCAGTTGCGCTGGTTCGAGACGACATTCGAATCGTGCATGCAGCGTGGATCGAGTCTGCCATCGACGCCATTCGTACCTTGCCACGGGGAAGTACGGCCTCGCAATACAAGATATGGGACGGCCTGGCCAAAAAGGCCGCGCAAGACTCGGGCCTGTACCAACGGTATCTTTCTGAAAAGCGACAATGGGCTCTTGAGGACGAGGTCTCGACTCCACCGTTCCTGCACGCCATCGCCGAGTACGAGGCGACGCAGCAGATGCTTAACCCACTCAAGGTTCTTACCTCGGGCGTTGAACGTCCGGCGGACTCTCCCTTCTTTGCCGGAAACCGCTGGCGCTTTTCGGATCGTGTCAATTGGTGGGACGACTACGACTGCACTACTCCTGTGGTGATCGGCCATTACTGGCGCCTGTTTCAGGCCCAGGAACAATCCGTCAGATCGCGTTACAGCCTGCTGTTCAAAGATATTTCCGCCTCTGCCTGGCATGGCAAACGTCATAACGTATTTTGCATCGACTACTCGATCGGCGCGCGCTGGCGCGACCGAAAACTACATCGTCCTGACGATAACTCACGCTTTAAGCTGGCTGCACTGCGATGGCCCGAAAGCTGCCTGGTTTTCGACTCTGGCATGATTATTGCCACCATCTGAAATTACAAATTAATACAATTTAATTAGCTTGTGGATAACTGCAGTGTGCGGGATGTGTGCACAGGCTGTGGATAGAAAAGGGACAAGTTGGTTTTTTTTTCAATACTCAAAGTTGTTCATTTTTACTCCACGTTCCAAACAGCTTTTATGCCATCCTAAAAGGTGCCCTAACTTATTGAAAATATGGCCAGATTTTGAGATGTTCTACTTATCCCCAGACACCCATTATTAGTTATCTTTTTATATAAAGAAAATAAGGAAAAGGTGGAGCGCATCGTTTGAGGACCGACTGCGCAGTATCTGAGTGGAGGGTTCCAATTTAGCGAACAGATGAAATAGAATGGCGGCATCGCTTCTTCATGCCAAGACCAGATAGAAACTATTCGCGTCTAGGCTTGAAATGGGCAGCTGAACATGGGCGGATTCAGCGGCCCCGAGCTAGATGGCGGCGAGCCTGGTTATTGCGGAGTCGAGCGTATCGTCTTGTTTCGCAAAGCAGAAACGAGCGAGCTGATGGTTCGAAGTTGGGCTGTTCGGGTCTCGGTAGAAGGCAGAGACGGGTATGACGGTGACGCCGTGTTCAAGGGTTAGCCAACGAGCAAATTCAGCCTCGGGCAGGTCGGAAATTTGGTGGTAGTCAGCAAGCAAGAAGAAGGTCCCTTGGCTAGGTAACGGTTTGAATCGAGTGGTCAACAAGCCAGCGTGCAGTCGGTCGCGTTTTTTCTGATAGAAGGCCGACAGCTTCAGATATGGAGTGGGGTCTTGCATATAGTTGGCAAGTGCGTACTGCATAGGAGAGCTGACGGTAAAAACCATGAACTGGTGTACTTTACGGATTTCGGCGGTGATGGCTTTTGGGGCGCAGCAATATCCGACTTTCCATCCGGTGGTGTGATAGGTTTTTCCGAACGATGATATAACAATGGCGTGAGCGGCGAGCGATTTTCGACGAGCCAGGCTTTGATGCTTTCTTCCATCGAACACAATATGTTCGTAGGCTTCGTCTGATAACAACATAATGCCGGTGCCGTGAACAATGGTTTCCAGTATATCGAGATCCTCTTCGGTTAGAACGATACCGGTCGGGTTATGTGGGAAGTTCAACATTAACAATCGTGTTTTGCGGCTAATGGCGTCGCGTACGCGTTGCCATTGCATTTGATACGAGGGGTCGTCTGCCGTGGGAGCGCGCATAGGCACTATTACAGGTGTGCCTCCTGCCAGTTTGATGGCGGGAAGATACAGGTCGTAAAACGGCGCAATAACAATGACCTCGTCGCCGGGTTTGACAAAGGCCATGATGCTGGCCATAAGAGCTTCCGTTGCGCCGCTGGTGATTGTGATTTCAGTCTGAGGGGCATAGGCCATGTCGTACAAAGCCTCTACTTTACTGGCCACAGCATTAAGTAGCGGTGTGACTCCGGGCATCGGTGGGTATTGATTATGACCGTCTGCCATGGCCTGCGAGACCAGCTCTACTAGTTTCGGGTCGGGGTCGAAGTCGGGAAAGCCTTGTCCCAAGTTAAGTGCGTTGTGTTGATGGGCAAGCTGGCTCATCACGGTAAAGATGGTTGTACCAACCTCGGGGAGTTTTGACTCAAATTTCATGGTGGCGTAGCGTAGTTAAGGAAAGAATAATGTATTTTGGACCTGTTAGTTATTTTTGTGCGAAATACGTGGATCAGGGGTAGCTGCTTGGCATTCTCGCCTATCGTAACCTACCTCTGGGCCTAGTCATTCGCGTGATTTACTTTAATCTCAAGGTCGAACTTGTGTGAAACCAGCGCGCCGGGCCGCATATTTACCGAGTTTGCTTTTTGTGGTCGAACGAGGAAGGTAAAGTACAGACCATTGTTTAGGCTTCAACTATTGTGTTGAATTATCGATAATTTGTGATTGATTTGTGGTACTGGCCCGGTGTATTGTTCTTCTCCGTTTTTTGGGTGATGATGCATCAGTATCTAGGTGCAGAATTTTAATGACGTAACACAGGCGGGTATTGCGGCTAGCATTACCGCTAGCGTGGGTGTCTTATTGGTCTGTTGCATCTATTTCTAACAGTTTTAGGCCTGGGCCCTGATAGTTGGGAGTATCTAGCGTTATACACAAGATACCCACGATTTATACAGATGTTGTCCACTGTTGGGTCGCTAGGCCATGTCTAGATTTTAGTAGTCTTATGTGATTTAGGCTGGGAGGTATTGTTTCACGTGGAACACCTTTATTGCTAGCTGGGTTTTTCGTATTTGATGTCGTGACTTGCGTTGATATTGGTTCACATGCGCCCCGCGTGGTGATTAGCTCTGGTTATTGTTAGAAATGGGGTGGGTGCTTGTCCGTCACTAGATAACTTTATTACTCTTGCGACTTCGATTTTTCGCCCTGATAAAAGCTCCAACTAGTTT
>JBDTLC010000031.1:0-34220 GCA_039935015.1 Paralcaligenes sp.
AGCTGCGTCTGGACTTCTTTTTCAATATCAGCGACCGAAACGACCAGATCAACACGGCGCTCCAGGCCAGACAAAATTTCAACCACGGGCTGCATTAGAGACCTATATAAATGAGTAATTAAATAAATGAACAGGCTATTTTACCGGAAACTGGACAAGCCGATGTAAGCCTCGCGTGCTAGCATAAACCCTCGGGCTACCCATCGTTAATGTAGCGGCACCCCTTGGGGGTGCCATCGTCATAAACCAAGGCATGGCACCCACAAAGGATGCCGCTACAAAACCCCTACAGCTTCCTACACGACCTTCCCCACCTCTTGAAACCTAATATCCAAAACACCTTAATCTCCAGCCTGCTTCGCTTGCTTGCAGTCCTGCCCTACGGGCTGGTCGCACGCATGGGCGAAGCGCTGGGTTCATTGCTATACCTCATTCCCAGTCGGCGCAAAAACATTCTGCACACCAACTTGCGTCTGTGCTTTCCCGAAAAAAACGAAGCACAACGAGAACAGTTGGCGCGCTCCACCTTCCGTCATGTGATTCGCAGCTACCTGGAGCGCGGCACCCAGTGGTTTGGCAGCGCCAAAACGCTCAACCGCCTAGTCAAAGTCGAAAGCGCCATTGAACTGCGCGATTCCTATGCCCAACCTACCATTTTCCTGGGATTTCATTTCGCCGCCATAGAAGCCGGTTGCATGGAATACTCTATCCTGCATCCCGTCGCCTCGCTCTACACGCCTATGTCCGATGACGCCACCGACGATATCGCACGCGTGCAACGTGCGCGCTTTGGCACCGAAATGATCCCACGCAATAGCAGCGCCCGCCAGACCCTGAGAATACTTAAATCAGGTAAACCTATCATGCTTGCGGCGGATATGGATTTCGGCCTGCGCGACTCCGTATTCGTGCCGTTTTTCGGCGTCCAAGCCTGTACGCTCACCGCCGTTTCACGCCTGGCGCAACTTAGTGGCGCCCGCGTTGTTCCGTTTACCACCGAAGTGTTGCCCAAATACTGCGGCTACAAGCTGAAGATCTTTGAGCCGCTTGAGAACTACCCGAGCGGCGATCTGAGCGTTGACGCCTTGAAAACGAATCAATTTCTGGAATCCCAGATTCGCCTCATGCCGGAACAGTATTATTGGGTGCACCGTCGATTCAAACGCCGCCCAGCCGGAGAGAAACCGGTATATTAAGAGCATGTGTGGGCCTGTTGGGCAGAACAATAATTAGCGACTAATTTCTGCTGCGTCATTCCTATATGACGATGGCACCCACAAGGGGTCCCACTACAAGGGTGTGTCACACAAAGGGGCCGCTACAGCTACATATACCAACCGTGAATCATGTGGCGGCAGCCCTTGTAGCTGCCTCTTTCAATTTTACACCGCCCAACGTGCTAGAAATACACGGCAATGGCAATGGTGTCTGAATAGTCGCCAGCCGTCGCTGTGGCATTGGGGTACGCTTGCCCATACACCGTAATAGGCGTAGAAACACCCGTGCCGGACTGGCCGTTCAACGTATCTACGCCATTGGTATTGCCCCAACGTACACTGCGCGCCGCGTCCTGATATAAATCGTAGCGCACCAAGGTCCCGGTTACAGCGTTTGCCATGGATCGGTTCGTGCCGCCTGTGCTATTTTGCCCGTTATCCAACCCCACCTTGTAGGTCGTGCCATTGGTACACTGTAGGTTGATGGTAGCCTGCCCAGTGACTTGCCCGGTCGCAAGGCTGGACACCGACCCGAAATCGAGAGTCGAGGTCGTGGCGTAGCACCTGCTATCAACAGTGGCGGCAACCGCAAAGTCGAAACTGCCTGAAGGAGTTGCTTTATTGCAGTCATTTGGCACAATAATTGTGTTTTTTTTAGTGCTATTCCAGACGATTTCCGTGTTGCCAGAAGAAAAGGCTGAACTGTAGTTGCCCGCGAAAGCAGTACTTTGGCCGCCCGCGATGAGGCCATACAAAGGCATCTGGCCTGCTACAGTGGCCTTCTTACCCACATTAACCTTTAATATTACCGGCATATACGCCGACGACCGATCGCCCCATATCTGCGTGCGGGCCGCATCCTGGTAAATTTGGTAATTAAGCTTATTAGAGCCATTCGCCAATTGCCTCGGATCGTAACCCCCACCCCCGGAGCCCGTTTTTATACCGAAGCAAAAGTAAACCCAGCCGGTGGAGCCATTTGAATTGGTACACGAATAATTAAGTGTACCAACCATTGGGATGGCCGCACCTGGCAAGACATCAATGATGCCAGAATTTATATCCGTGGCCGAACTGGCGGTACAGTTCATAGCGGGCGCAGCCCACGAAGTGCTGGCATTCAACGCGCAAAATCCACTAAACAGCGCCATAAAGGCATAACGAAGCGGGTTGCGCGGCCATATGGCCAAAAAGGCTTTTGTCTGCATCTGCCTAAAACACTACATACACTACCTTCGCAATATCCATGACAGATTCCGAAGGTAATGGTGGCGACAGCAAATTGACTGAAGGTGCGGTAAATATAATGCCTCCCGTGCTATTGGCGTTGCTGGCAGATTGACCACTCGAAGCGCCAAAGTTGTTCCTGCTGAATATTTGAACGCCAAACACGGTGCTAGTGGACAAACACGCGATATTGAAGCCAGCCTGGCCTGGCCCGAACAGCACTCCAGGCTGCGGCCCACACTGCGAAACAATGGAGAGACGAACTTTGAATTGATTACTGCCACGAGCCGGCGCAGCGAAGATAAACAAAGCCATTAAAAAAAGCAGCGTAACTCTCAAGGTAGGATTTTTTGCAATCATGCCCGTACACCAAAATACTGATACACCTCGTCAGTGTACCATTATTGATTAATAAAAACTACCAAGATTGTCAAAACTAAAGCATCTGTCAATAATAGAGGGTGACGGTGACGGTATCCGCATAATTGCCGGCCGTCACCGCCGCCGTAGGAAACGCCCGCCCGTAAACGGTAACAGGAGTAAATATGCCGGTGCCAGACTGGCCGTTCAGCGTATCGCCGCCGGCGGCACTATTATTGCCCCATCGGACACTACGCGCCGCATCCTGATATAAATCGTAGCTTACTAAAGTTGCCGTGCTGGTGTTTTTCATGGAGCGGTTCGTGCCGCCGGTGCCGTTGATCCCATTGCTTAACCCCACCTGATACAACGTTCCATTCGTGCATTGCACGTTGAGCGTACTGGAACCCGTAATGGGTCCTGCAGCCATGCTGGACACCGCTCCGAAATTCAGATCGCTAGTGGTTACATTACACATATTAGGCACGCTAGCGCTAACCGAAAACGCAAACGAACCTACGGAGCTTGTGCCACACGACGCCGGATTAAGCGTACTGGACGGCAACGTCGACCATGTAAGCACGGCGTTGGCTGCGGAAAAGCTGGAGGTGTAAGCACCGGCCGAGGCGGTGTTTTGCCCCGAAATAGCAGCAGAAACCAGAGCAGGAATAGGCGTGTTGGTAGACGTTACAGTAACTTTTCCATTGTTGGCTGCCTGAAAACCGACAACGACAGGGTCGCCACTGGCTGACGTAAGCCGATAGCCCCAAAGCGTTCCCGCCGTATCTTGATAAATATCGAAATTAAGTTTCTTGGTCGTATCGCCTGTTAATTGTAATTGCCTGGGGTTGTAATTGCTGCTCGCGCTACCAGTGCCAACGCTAAAGCAAATCTGCCCGTAGCCTTTTTTTGCAAAGCCGCTAACGTTGCAAGAGTACGTAAAGCCAGCCGAAACCGCGGCAGGTGGGGGGCCCAGCACATTTACCGAGCCGAGATTAAGACTGGGCGTGCCAGTGACTGTACAGGTCATGCCCGGCGCTGCATGTGCCAGCCCTCCCCAGAACAGGCCCCACATGAAGATCACCATTGAGCAGCCATAACAGGCCGCCTTGCCAAGACATTTCACCGGCAGAACTACGGTTTGCATAATAAAGGCCCCATCTCAGGCACGGTGTCGGCTTTGGCCGTATACCTGAACCGTAAGGTGCAATTGATATCTTCGCCTTGTATCGAGAGGTAATTATCTTCCTTCAAGCCTTCGAGATAAAGGCGGCCGTCGTACCCCACCCAGCCGGCAGGCTCCTTGCCGTGATTCAGGAACGCCTGTTCACCCATGGGTATAACCTGGCCGTCAGGGCCGTGCAGTATCAAAGACGCGGCATGCACAGTTTCCATCGTGAACTTCACATTCACCCCCGAGCCATAGCGCGGCACGACATCAGTGTCCACGCGTTCTATACGCATATTGACAGGTAAATTGGTGGGATCCACTGAAATTTTGTTGTGCTGGTACGACTGCAAGGACGGCACGAGCAACAACCCACGGCTATTGGTATCACCCACCACGCGATTCTGGCTTTTAATGGGTACGTTGGGTACGCCATCGGTTGAGACCACGGCGAAACCGTCGTAGATGCGGCGTGCCGCAAACACACCCCCGCCCATTGCCACCAAGGAGCCAGAAGCGCTGGCGTAGCCATATTGGCTCGCCCCCGCGCTGCTTATGCCAGCCCCAAAGTCCAGATACTGAAACTGCCTGCTGATCTGGCCATTTGCAGTGGCCGTTTGCTGATCAGCCTGCTGCGCCTGCACGCTCCAGCCCCACTCGTCGCCCGAGGCAGAATGGCTGGCGCCAGACGTGTAGGTGCTGGCACCGTCGGTCCGTGCGGCCGACGCGTAGGCCGAAACATTCTTGCCTAGGCTGAAGTTAACACTTAAATAAATGGCACGATCGCTGCGCACATCTAGGTTTTGATTGGCACTTAAGCTAACTGATACACCTTGACCAAAGGAGCGAGACCAGGACGCGCCGCCATAGCGATACCGCGGCTGATCGGCCTGTTGCAGCAAAGCATAGTTAAGTGAAAAATTGCCAATTTTGCCAGCGCTGAAACCCACATAAGCGCTATCGTTGCGCAATACAGGAGACCCACCATACAGGCCGGCCACATCGCTAAAACCACCGATGGAGCGCTGCGTATTAAACCCGGCGTTAAACGGGCCGCGCTGTACCTGATATCCCAGACTGTATTGCCCGCCGTTCACACCTAAAGCTTTACTTTGAGCCCAAGCGGCAGACACCACACCCAAGTCGCCGATATTGACCACGGCGCCAAGCCCACCCGACACAATGCCTTTGCTGCCTTCCAGATGCCCTTCTCCCGTGAACCAGTTGGTAAAGCCGTGCCGTACCGTACCCGAAGCCATGGGATCGTGCCCATACCGAAAGGACTCAAACCCATAATTTTCACGGACATAGCCGGTTTCAAACGACCAGTCCGTCAAACCTTTGCGCAGCAACTTGCTCGCGTTGTAATAAGAGAAATCAACTGAGGTGCGCCGCCCCAAAGCGTCGGTCAGCACCACTTGTGCCTGACCAGCACCGTTGACAGAAGGCATAGCATTCAGTACGAAGGGCCCTGCCGGCACATTGCCATTGTATTGCTGGATACCATTGACATAGAGTTCAACGGCTGAGGGCAAGGCGGCCGACCCGAAGTAAGCGGGCAGCGGCGTTGTGGTCTGATAGGGTTGCAACGTAAAATTGCGCGATATCTGAAGCCCTCCAAGCCGAGTCTGGCGCGTCCACGATAAACCGTTGGTCAGTGTGTCACCCAGCCTGAAAGTCAGTTCCTTGTCTTGCAAGGAATGTTCCAGCGTCGTATCCATGCGCACTATGGTGCGTTGCCAACCCGGTTGACCCTGTAGACGCTGCTCGGAAAATAGATAAGAATCACTTAAGACGCCAAAATTGTTGAAAGCGCGCAGTTGCGCAAAGCCACTAAGGTTAGCGTTGTTCTGATTATCGTAGGAAGAATACAGGTCGTAATTCAGCACCAATCCGGGCGAGGCCGATGCAACTGTGCGGGCTCCACCGCGTGCACCCACCACGGCCGTGGACAAATTTAATGCCGAGAATGGAGCCGTAATACTGACGCTTTGCAGGCTGCGATTGTAGTCGACCTTAACGTCCGGGTACTGCGACAGCGGAGTGCTGGCAGACACGCCCTGCAAGTATTCAGCACTAAAGCCCAGTTGGGTCGCGCTTTCTTTGGTCAGATAAAGTTCACCCTGGCGATCGGTAAATGGCACGAAATCCGCATCTTGGTTGCCGTTCAGTTTTACAGACAGAAAAACGCTGTCGGCAACAGTAGCGGGATCAGGCTTATGCGCGGTAGGGGTAAGCGCTGGGGGAAACGGTTGCGCAAGGGCAAGCATGCCATTGCTTAATAGGTAGGAGATCAGTGCACCTTGACTAAGGAGTTTTGGAAATCGGCCCCACTTTCGTCTCTGTTTGAATGCCATTGATCAGACTATTAAATGTTCCACCGCTTGCAAACAAGCTGGCAGGCGCCGAAAGCTCGACCCGTCGATACCTGCCTGTAAGTGCGTAGCCCGCCAGGCCCTGATACACCATCACCGATTTACCACCTGGTGCAGTGAACGCCAGATTAGCCAGTTGCGCATGGCTGTTGCCGCCATTGGTCACCTGTAACCAAACCTTCTTGCCCACTTCGTGTACCGACCACCCAAGCTGCAACTTGGGCGGCGCCGTGCCAGCAATAAAAACCGGAATGGAGTAGCGAAACACAAAATCGAGACCAATTTTACTGTTAGGCTTTTTAATAGGCAGCTCGTCGATAACCAACCGGTACGTACGTTCGTTTAGACTAGCCGCCGCCATAGGCCCTATGCGAATCAACCGTACCAGTTGCTGTTGACCTGGGGCCACCTGGACCATGGGCGGGCTGGCAACCATACCGTTATCGGGGGTTAAAACGTCTTCACCCTTGTCCTGCGACCAGAGATAGACGCGAACCTGTGCATGCACCACTTCCGTACCGGCGTTGCGTAACCAAACCTCTCCAGCCCGGGCATTAGCCGCAATTTCCAGACTGACCGGCGATATTTGCAAGCCACCGGCGACCGCCACATTGCCCAACAACCCCAGAAACAGAACCAGCACAAAATAAGCCGGCCACCGAACAACGCGTGCTATGTGCATAGGGAGTAAAGCCTTGTGTTGCGCCGCCGGTATCAGTAATAGACCGTGATAGCCACGGTATCGCTGTAGCTGTCAACAGGCAGGTTTAGCGTGTTGATTGGAGCCGCAAGCTTACCGTAGACGGCGTAGGTTTGAAGCACGCCATTACCTGCAGCAGTCTTCACGTTGGGGCCAGTTCCGGTAGTATTGCCCCAGGCCGTTGCATGACCGGCATCTTGATATAACTGATAGCCAACCTTTACGGTGGTATTTGTGGCACCAGCCATCTGGCCCGCACCCAGCAGATTTGCATTACCGGGCTGCAAGCCAATGGTGTAGGGCGTAAGGTTGGTGCATGTCACGCCAAAGCTGGCCGCAGTGGCTTGAGTAGGCTGAGTGGTAGATGTGGACCCCGCGCTGCCGAAATCCATATCAGTATTGGCGGCTGTGCCCATGGAGCACTCGGCCGTGATGGCAATTTTTACATTGAACGTGCCACCCGTCACCGTCGCGGCGGATGCAACAGCAGACATTGACAAACCCGCAACTAGTGCCGTCAAACCAGACAGTAGATAATTCAATTTCATTTGATCAAACCCCTAGAGT
The DNA here is from genome assembly GCA_039935015.1 of Paralcaligenes sp. Classification (GTDB taxonomy): domain Bacteria; phylum Pseudomonadota; class Gammaproteobacteria; order Burkholderiales; family Burkholderiaceae_B; genus Paralcaligenes. The sequence continues at coordinate 7,615 of JBDTLC010000031.1, forward strand.
AAAAAAGGTTTTTATACCTTTTTGCTAAATTAGTACCGATCTTTGGAATTAAGCTGCCTCATATGCCAAGTGTAGATTCATACACTTATGCACGCGGTCGTTGCGAGCCCTCTCTTTTTTTGACTTTGTGTAACGCCTATAGCTTACACTGCCTATAGTTTACACTATTACTAGCTTTATCTCAAACACCTATAAAAAGACTTACAGATGTGACCCCACTTGAGATGACCCTGTTTGTGTCTATGGCCCGACTTGCTGGTGCGAACGGAGAGACTCGAACTCTCACACCTCTCGGCGCCAGAACCTAAATCTGGTGCGTCTACCAATTCCGCCACGTTCGCAAAAGCCAAGCCCATAAGTTTAGCGGTATTCATTTAACGCCGCAAGCGCGCCCAGACCATCCCCAATCCGCAAACCTTTATTGGGGATGGTCTGGGCTACAGGTCGCAAACGGCAGCCAAGATAGAATCTACACCACCAACAGCTACGTTTATCTACTTTTTTGAAGTACCTCATGCGGGTGACAAAAGCCTCAGACAACACGATATCTGCCCGCTTGCTAAAATCTTACCCTCTCACAATCGAACCCCACCTTGACGGCGGCCATGAACCCACGATTAAGTGCCTTGCACCCCTATCCTTTTGAAAAGCTGCGGCAACTCTTGGCTGGGGCACGCACGCCGCCGGCCGATCTTGCGCCCATCAATCTTTCCATAGGCGAGCCTAAGCATGCCACTCCGACGTTCATCGTCGATGCGATGAAAAACTCGATGGCCGGCCTATCGGCTTATCCACCTACCAAGGGCGACTCGGCCTTGCGCAGCGCGATTTCCCAGTGGATTGCCCTGCGCTACGGCATCGCTCCACCAAACCCCGACACCCAGATTCTGCCGGCGCTGGGCTCGCGCGAAGCTCTGTTCGCCTTTGCGCAGACAGTGGTTGACCCGACCGCGAACTCGCTTGTGATATGCCCTAACCCGTTCTATCAAATTTACGAAGGCGCGGCGCTTCTGGCTGGAGCCCAGCCTTGGTTTATCAACGCCCAAGAGAATCTCCATTTTGGCTATGACTGGCATGCGGTGCCCATAGACGTCTGGAGGCGTACCCGATTGCTGTTTGTGTGCTCGCCCGGCAATCCGGCCGGTAATGTCATGGGTCTGGACGATTGGAAAACACTGTTCTCGCTGGCCGACGAATACGGTTTTGTCATTGCCTCGGACGAATGCTATTCGGAAATATATTTCGAGGAAGCTGACAAGCCGTTGGGCGGGTTACAGGCGGCGAGCCTCTTGGGACGCGGCGATTTTCGGGGCTTGATGTGTTTCTCCAGCCTGTCCAAGCGGTCTAACGTACCGGGCATGCGCTCGGGCTTTGTAGCAGGCGACGCTGCACTGATTAAGCAATTTTTGCTTTATCGCACTTACCACGGCAGCGCTATTAGCGCGGTAGTATCCCAGGCCAGCGTGGCCGCGTGGGGTGACGAAACCCATGTTATTGAAAACCGCCGGCTATATCGCGAAAAATTTGAGGCCATCGTGCCACTGCTCAAGCCCCTACTCAATGTAGAATGGCCCGATGCATCGTTTTATCTATGGGCTAAAACACCCTATTCCGATCTTGATTTTGCCCGGGACTTATATGGCGCAACGGCTGTGACTGTGTTGCCAGGCAGCTTTTTGGCGCGCGAGGCCCATGGTGTCAACCCTGGCACGAATCGCATTCGCATTGCACTAGTTGCCTCCCAAGAGCAATGCCTGCAAGCCGCGCACCGTATAGCGCGGTTTATGGAAACACGCTAATAGCACCACAACCCTTTCTTTACTTTAACGACAAAGCACCTATGACTCTCGATCTGCAAAGCACCATCGAACATGCGTGGAATCATCGCACCGAAATCACCTCTGGTGCAGAAAACGCCGCACTGCGCGAAGCGGTGCAAGACACCATCCATGCCCTGGACACCGGCCACCTTCGCGTCGCCGAAAAAATCAACTTTGAATGGGTTGTGCATCAGTGGATCAAAAAGGCAGTCCTTTTATCGTTTCGGCTCGAGCCCAATGAAATCATGGGACACGCACCCATGCAGTTCTACGACAAGGTGCCACTCAAGTTCGGCGAATATGGCGCACAGGCGTTCGCCAACGGCGGGTTTCGCGTCGTACCGCCCGCCGTAGCCCGCAAAGGGGCTTTCATCGCCAAAAACGTGGTGCTGATGCCGTCTTACGTTAATATTGGCGCCTATGTCGATGAAGGCACCATGGTCGACACATGGGCTACGGTGGGTTCATGTGCGCAGATCGGCAAAAACGTGCATTTATCCGGCGGCGTCGGGATAGGGGGCGTACTCGAACCTTTACAGGCCAACCCCACCATTATCGAAGACAACTGCTTTATCGGAGCGCGCTCCGAAGTGGTCGAAGGTGTTATTGTTGAAGAAAACTCGGTTCTGGCCATGGGCGTCTTTCTATCGCAAAGCACCAAGATCCTTGACCGCGCAAGCGGCAAGATTTCGTACGGGCGAATTCCATCAGGCTCCGTGGTAGTGCCCGGGTCCTTGCCTTCGTCCGATGGCTCGCACAGCTTGGCTTGCGCTGTTATTGTCAAACGGGTCGACGCTCAAACGCGTTCCAAAACCAGCATTAACGACTTACTGAGAACCTGATGGGTGATTCTGCCGTTATCCGGCTGACCAAAGACTTGATCGCACGCCACTCGGTCACGCCGGCTGATGCCGATTGCCAATCAGTTTTGGCCGAACGCCTTGGCACTGCTGGCTTCAAATGCGAAACGCTGGTGTTTGGCGAGGTGACGAATCTATGGGCGCGCAAGGGCATTGCGGCACCATTGGTCGTGTTTGCCGGCCACACCGACGTGGTGCCTACCGGCCCTTTGGACCAATGGACCAGCGCCCCCTTCATCCCCACCGAACGCGACGGCAAGTTATACGGGCGCGGTGCGGCCGACATGAAAAGCTCGATCGCCGCGTTTACTGTGGCGGCCGAAGAATTCGTTGCTAAATACCCCAGGCATAGAGGCTCGATAGGCCTGCTGATTACCTCGGACGAAGAAGGGCCATCGATCAATGGCACCGTCAAAGTCTGCCAGGCACTGGTCGAGCGCAAGCAAACGCTGAACTACTGCATTGTGGGCGAACCCACCTCGGTCAAAGATCTGGGCGATACGCTTAAAAATGGTCGGCGCGGATCTTTGTCGGGCAAGCTGACCGTGCGAGGCAAGCAAGGACACGTGGCCTACCCTCATCTGGCGCGCAACCCCATCCACCTGCTCGCGCCCGCTCTGGCCGAGCTTGCGCAAATCGAATGGGACAAGGGCAACGAATATTTCCCGCCTACCACCTTCCAGGTGTCGAATCTGCATTCAGGTACCGGCGCCACCAATGTTGTGCCCGGCAGTGCCGTAATGGACTTTAATTTTCGCTTCGCCAGCGCCAGCACTCCTGACGAGCTCAAAGAGCGCGTCGTACAAGTCTTGAATCAACATCACCTAGAGTTCACCATAGACTGGACACTAGGCGGAGAACCCTTTTTGACTCCCAAGGGGCGTCTGAGCGCGGCGCTTAGCCTGGCTATCCACCAGGAAACCGGCGTAGAGGCCGCGCTATCCACCACGGGTGGCACCTCCGATGGCCGTTTCATTGCCAAGATCTGCCCCGAAGTCATCGAGTTTGGCCCGATCAACGCCAGCATCCACCAGATCGACGAGCATATACGGCTTGATGAGCTGGAACCCTTGAAAAACATCTATCGCCGCACCTTAGAACATCTTTTACTTGCGTAGTGGCATTACCCTCCCGGAGTCAGCATGCACGAATCCGCACATGAAGAGTTGCAAACCCTGCGCGATCTATTGCGCTATGCTGTAACCCGATTCAATACTTGCAGGCTGGCTTTCGGCCACGGCAGTGATAATGCCTGGGACGAAGCGGTATACCTCTTGCTGCATACGCTACATCTGCCCCTCGATACGCTAGATCCATTTCTCGATGCCCGCGTTCTCCCGCAAGAGCGCGAGCGCTATTTGAAACTGATTGACCGACGCACCGACGAACGCCTGCCCGCTGCGTATCTAACGGGTGAGGCCTGGCTGCAGGGGCAGCGATTCTTTGTCGATCAGCGCGTCATCGTGCCACGCTCGCCCATATCCGAATTATTGGGACAAGAGTTGTCACCCTGGGTCTCCAAGCCCGAAGATATCGAGTTTGTACTAGACTTGTGCACCGGCTCGGGCTGCCTGGCGGTGCTGGCTGCGCTAGCTTTCGACAACGCGCAGGTCGATGCGGTCGATTTGTCCGAGCACGCGCTGGAGGTTGCCGATCGGAATATCGAATACTTTGGCCTAGATGGACGCATCACTACGCATCGCAGTGATCTGTTCGACCAGTTGCCCCATTGCGAATACAACCTGATCGTGTGCAACCCTCCCTATGTGAACAACCACTCGATGGAAGCCCTGCCACCCGAATATCGGCACGAACCTACCATGGCGCTGGCGGGTGGTGAAGACGGCATGGACCTGATACGAAGGTTGCTAAGGAGTGCCCCTGAGTTCATGTCGCCCGACGGCATGCTGGTGCTGGAAATCGGCAATGAGTACGAAAATTTCATCGCCGCTTTTCCTGATCTGGACCCGGTCTGGCTGAGCACTGAGCATACCGAAGATCAAATTTTGCTGCTAACTCGGGAACAGTTGGAATCGTGATCCGCGCTACCGGCCTGACGCTGCGCCGTGGCGCTAAAGTGTTGCTCGATGATGCCGATTTTGTGGTGAATCCGGGCGAAAGGCTGGGTATTGTAGGAAAGAACGGCGCAGGCAAATCCACCCTGTTTGCACTGCTACAGGGCACGCTAGACGCAGATTCAGGCACGCTTAGCATCCCCAGCCATTGGCGTATTGCCAGCGTCGAACAAGAGATCAGCAATAACACGGTGGCAGCGCGCGAATTTGTCATTGACGGCGACACTCATTTACGCGCACTACAGGCCGAGAGGCTGGCGACGCCCGATAATAACGGCCAACGCATCGCCGAACTGGAAGCGGCGCTAGTCGAAGCCGACGCCTGGAGCGCGGCCTCGCGCGCTGAGCAATTACTGGCGGGCCTAGGGTTCACACCCGAGCAATGGGCCAGCCCGGTCAGCGATTTTTCGGGCGGCTGGCAAATGCGCCTGGCACTGGCGCGTGCCTTGATGGCGCCTTCAGAGCTGCTACTGCTCGACGAGCCCTCCAATCACCTCGATCTCGACGCCATGTTGTGGCTGGAACGCTGGTTGGGCGTGTATCAGGGAACCGTATTGTTGATCTCGCACGATACGGAGTTTCTGGATGCCGTGGCCAAATCCATTTTGCACTTCGATCAGACAAAATTGGTGCGCTACCGGGGTGGGTATGAAGACTTTCTAACCCAACGCGCCGAGCGCCTGCGCCAGACCCGGCTCGCCTGGGACAGGCAAACCCGAGAGACCGCCCGGCTGCAAAGCTTTATCGACCGGTTCAAGGCCAAGGCCACCAAAGCAAAACAGGCGCAAAGCCGGGTCAAGGCACTGGCTCGCATGGAGGCGCTCGCGCCGCTGCACGCCGAGGCGGGCATCAACATACAGTTGCCCACGCCCGACAATATGCCCGATCCGCTGCTCATTCTGGACAAGATCAGCACCGGCTACCGGTTGCCTAGCGGTGAAGCCAAGATCGTGCTGCGCGACGTGCAGCTAATGGTGCGCGGCGGCAGCCGCATTGGTATATTGGGCGTGAACGGTGCGGGCAAGAGCACGCTGATCAAGACATTGGCCGAGGAATTGCCCGTGCTGGCGGGCGTTCGGCGCCCGTCTAAGGGCTTGGAAATCGGTTACTTTGCCCAGCACCAGCTGGACATGCTCGACCCCGATGGCACCCCCATGCAGCATCTGCAGCGCATAGCGCCGCTAACTCGCGAACAGGAACTGCGCAACTACCTCGGGGGTTTCGGCTTCAGCGGCAACATTGTTCATAGCAAGATTGCGCCGATGTCTGGCGGCGAGAAAGCACGTCTGGCTCTCTCATTGATTGTCTGGCAGAAACCCAACTTATTGCTGCTCGACGAGCCCAGCAACCACCTCGATGTTGACACGCGTGAAGCGTTGGCCACGGCATTGGCCGAGTTTGCCGGTAGCGTGCTGCTGGTGTCGCACGATCGCCATCTGCTGCGCACCACCGTAGACAGCTTCTGGATTGTGGCCGACGGGACAGTACAAGAATTCGATGGCGATCTGGAAGATTACCGCAATTGGCTAGTCGCACGCGCCGCAACGGCCCGGACGCAGATTCGCAGTGTGGCGGCCGAGACGAACAGCACCGATGACAGCACAATAGACCGCAAGGCCCAGCGTCGCCTCGAAGCCGAGGAGCGTCAACGCCAGGCGACCCGGCGCAAGCCCATTGAGGCAAAAATTAAAAAAATTGAAACCGAGCTGGAAACTATTCGCCTGCGCCTTCAAACGCTGAACGCTTTAATTGCCGATCAAGACTTCTACGCGCAGGAGCGCCGCGACGAACGCATCAAGGTGCTTGGCGAACAGGGCGCATTAAGTAAAAAATCGGACGAGCTGGAAGACCAATGGCTCATGTTGCACGAGGAGTTAGAAGAGCAGGAAGCGTCGCAGGCATGAACGGCAAAGGTTGCGAGGGCCATGCGCCGATGGCAAGTGGCCGTTTGGCGAGATGGCAGCCACAAGGGCTGCCGCTACGAAAACGTACTGGCCTCATGTGCGGTCTTGCTATTTAAAGATACGACTACTTAATGCCAAGAAGGCGCCGCGCAAGCCAAGGTCAGCAATCGTAGCTGACCAGGATCAGGTCCACCGCCTGTTCGCGAATAGGAATAAGCGCCTGATAAGCGGGCGAGTTGTTCCACCCGGCTACCGCTTCCGCGTCCGGAAACTGAATAATCACTACGCCAGTGTGAGTGTGCACGCCAGCCATCACCGTATTGGTTTGGCCACGCAGGACCAGACGTCCACCCCACGGAATAATAGTGGCAGGTACCTTGCTGCAATATTCTGCCCATTTTCCTGCATCCTTGACCGTCACGTGCCCGACAATGCATGCAGACATCACTGGAGTTTCTCCAGATTTGGGACTGTTATTGTTTTCCATGATTCCTCTCTTTAATGAATGGCATCTAGTTGGTTCGGCGCCCACAAGGGGTCCCAACACCCGGTAAAAATCAAGCCGCGATCACTTCCAGCTTGGCCACGCCCAACGCCAGAGTCTTGGGTCCGACGTCGCGGAACTGAATTTGCGCCTGCGCATCTTGGCCGCTTCCGCTTAGCCCAATAATTGTGCCATCACCAAACTTCTGATGATGCACGCCTTGACCGATACGGAAATGCTGCTCGCCCACGGTTACACCCGAAGTCAGGCTGCGTGGCGCGCGCGGCGCAATAGTGCCACTGGACGGACGATTGTAGGCGTCTCCTCGGCGATAGGCGCCGCCCCAAGAGGCGCGAGCATCCAGGCCCGCGCCCGCAGCCACCTGGCCAGCCTTGGGCGTAAGCCATTTAAGATGCTCTTGAGGAATCTCGTCCAAAAATCGCGAGCGCATGGCGTAACGAGTCTGGCCGTGCAACATACGGCTTTGCGCCAGAGTTATGTACAGACGCTCGCGCGCACGCGTAATAGCGACATACATCAGGCGGCGCTCTTCTTCCAGGCCTGCGGGTTCAAGCAAACTGTTCTCATGCGGAAACAAGCCCTCTTCCACACCGGTAATAAACACGGCATCGAATTCCAGCCCCTTGGCGGCATGCACGGTCATAAGTTGCACCGCATCCTGACCCGCCTGAGCCTGATTGTCACCCGCTTCAAGCGAGGCATAACTTAGAAACGCGGCCAAAGGCGACATCGTTTGCTCAATCTGCGCCGTGGTGAACTCAGGATTGTCCGATGCTCCGACCTGCCCATTTGGGCCATCAGACTTCACGGCCTCATCCACGGTCGATACGCTCAAAGGCGTTGCGGGAACAGACTGCTCAATCATGCGTCCGGCCGGCAGGCCTTCAAAATTTTCCTCTGCGGCAAACACCGCAGCCGCATTGACCAGCTCCTGCAAGTTTTCTACACGCTCGGCGCCTTCTTTCTCGTTTTGATAATGGTTGCGCAAGCCGCTGTGATGAATGACATGCTCGATCAACTCGGGCAACGACACCACTTGCGCCTCGTGGGCCATGTTTTCAATGAGCGCCGAAAACTTCAGCAGATTACCGCCGCCCTTACCGCTCATCAGAGGCACGGCCTGACACAAACTGACATTTTGCTCGCGTGCCAGATCGGCCAATTGTTCCAGCGTACGCGTGCCTATGCCGCGCGTGGGAAAGTTGACCACACGCAGCCACGAGGTATCGTCATTGCGATTGTCCATCAGCCGTAAATAGGCCAGGGCATGCTTGACTTCTTGGCGTTCGAAAAACCGCAGACCGCCATACACTTTGTACGAAATACCAGCCGAAAACAAAGCATGCTCAATGACGCGAGACTGCGCATTGCTTCGATACAGCACCGCAATTTGGCTGCGCAGGCCTCCATCGTGGATCAGCGCCTTGATTTCCTCTATAACCCATCGGGCCTCGAGCAAATCGGACGGCTGCTCGACCACGCGCACCGGCTCGCCCGCGCCATGCTCGGTCCACAGATTTTTGCCCAAGCGCGACGTATTGTGCGCAATCAACGCATTGGCCGAGTCCAGAATATGACCGAAGGAACGATAATTCTGCTCTAAGCGTATCACAGTGCCATGCGCATAATCGCGCTGGAAGTCGGCCATATTCCCAACATCGGCGCCACGAAAAGCATAAATTGACTGATCATCGTCGCCCACCGCAAATATCGATGCGCCACCGCCCGAAAGCAGCACCAGCCAACGATACTGCAGGGCGTTCGTATCTTGAAACTCATCAACCAGAATATGTCGAAAGCGCCGCTGATAATGTTCGCGTATGGGCGCGTTTCGCTGCAACAACTCGTAGGAACGCAGCAGCAGTTCAGGGAAGTCGACGACACCATCGCGCTCGCACTGCGCCTGATACAACTGATATATCTCGACCAGGCGACGCCGGTGTGCATCCCACGCCTCGACATCGTTGGGGCGTTCGCCCTGCTCTTTTGCACCATTGATGAACCGCTGCACTTCACGGGGCGGGTATTTTTCATCATCGATCCCTGCCCCCTTCAGCAGACGCTTGATACTGGCCAGTTGGTCGGCACTATCAAGAATCTGGAAGGTCTGGATCAGTCCTGCATCTCGATAATGGGCGCGCAACATTCGATTGCACAATCCGTGAAATGTTCCGACCCACAGTCCACGCGTATTGATAGGCAAAAGACTAGTCAGGCGCGTGAGCATTTCACGCGCCGATTTATTGGTGAACGTAACGGCCAGCAACCCAAACGGACTGGCCTGGCTGGTTTGAATCAGCCAGGCCATTCGGGTCGTGAGTACTCGGGTTTTGCCGCTCCCCGCACCGGCTAGAACCAGTGCATGTTGGGGAGGGAGTGTGACCGCGGCTTGTTGTTCGGGGTTAAGACTATCGATCATGCCGCGTAGCGGCGCAACCGATAGGCAAACTGCTCGAGGCCCTCAATGCCGCTTTGCTGTGCACGCTGGCACCAGGCTTGCAAATCGCCCAGCAACTGTTCGCTGCTAGCACTGGAGCTTTCCCACAAACGCACCAGTTCACGACGCATTTGCACCAGCGTAGATAGCGATGCATTGTCGGCCAGAACCGAATCGAGCTCTACGCGCTGGGCAGGCTCAAGCGCATCGTCGCTGCGGCTAAGCACATCTTTAGCACGGCTAAGCACCGACCAGCGGCAATCGGCGCTGCCCTCTTTACGCGTAGACTTGAGCTTAGCCAGTTCTTCGCTGGCGGCCTTCTTCACCAAGTCGGTATAGCGCGCGAGAATTTCGTAGCGATGCGTGATCACGCCTTGCAAGGTGCTTAGGCTGACTGCGACTGTGCTGGACGCCGGCTCGAGCTTGAGCTTGGGTGCCAGCTTCTTGACCTTGGCCAGGCCAAAGAAACGCAGCACCGTAATGTAGCCCCAACCTATATCGAACTCGTACCATTTGGTCGAAAATTTGGCCGAAGTGCCATAGGCATGGTGATTATTGTGCAGTTCTTCGCCGCCAATAATAATGCCCCACGGTGAAACATTGGTACTCGCATCGGGGCAGGCATAGTTGCGATAGCCTATGAAATGACCCAGGCCATTGACCACGCCGGCGGCCCAGAAGGGAATCCAAGCCATTTGAATCGCCCAGACGGTCAGGCCCAGAACGCCAAATAACGAAACATCGATCACCAGCATGACAAGCACGCCCACCAGACTGTGGCGAGTATATACATTTCGCTCGAGCCAATCATCGGGAGTGCCAGTGCCGAAACGCTTGAGGGTTTCAGCATTGTTGGCTTCTTCACGATACAGTTCGGCGCCGCGGAAAAACACCTTTCCTATGCCAAAGACAACCGGCGAATGAGGGTCGCCCTCGCGTTCGCACTTAGCATGATGCTTGCGGTGGATAGCCACCCACTCTTTAGTAACCATGCCTGTTGTGAGCCACAGCCAGAAGCGAAAGAAATGCATCACTGCGGGATGAAGGTCAAGACCGCGATGCGCTTGGCTGCGGTGCAGGAAAATAGTTACCCCAGCGATGGTGATATGGGTAAGCACCAGCGTAACCAGGACGACCTGCCACCAGGATAATTGGAGGAAACCGCCAGCGAGAAACTTTAAGATATAGTCCATAACCGTTTTGTTAAGGCCTTGCAGTGAAGACACTCAATAGTTTATCGCACTTGCCACGTGCTTGACAGCTAAATTTCAGGTAAGCCCTTAGGGAAATCAACTACTAAGCAGGTATAACCGGCTTGGCTCGCTCCATCACCGCGGCAAAAAAACCATCTGTGCCGTGGCGATCCGGGCGCATCGACAGAAAAGGCCCTGAAAGTGTTAGATTTTCGCAACGGTCAAGCACTAATTTGCTGGCATCAACCAGCGTAAAGTCGGGATTCTCCGCCAAAAAGCCCTCAACTTGCCGCTCGTTCTCTTCGGGCAGCAAGCTGCAGGTGGCATACACCAGGCGGCCTCCCGGAGCCACGCACCGAGACCCCTGCCTCAAGATACGTGCCTGCACCGTCAGGATCTCGGCCAGCGACTCCGGGTGTTGACGCCATTTCAGGTCGGGATTGCGGCGCAGTGTGCCCAGGCCACTACATGGTGCATCGATCAGCACGCGATGCGCCTTGCCGGCCAGACGCTTGACGCGCTGATCATTGTCGGCGCTGATGACGACCGGGACCACATTGGACAGGCCACTACGCGCAAAACGCGGTTTGGCCCGTGCCAGGCGCGCAGCCGATACGTCGAACGCATACAAACGGCCTGTAGAGCGCATCAACGCGCCCAGCAACAGGGTCTTGCCACCCGCGCCAGCGCAATAATCAATCACCATCTCACCCCGCTTGGGGCCAACCAGTGCCGCCAGAATCTGGCTGCCCTCGTCCTGAACCTCGATCTCGCCGCTCTCGAACATCGGCCAGCGATTCACTGGCGGACGTCCTTGCAGGCGTATGCCCCAGGGCGAATAGGGGGTCGGCTCGGGATCAAAACGCATCGCGCCACCCTCGCGCATTTTCTTCAGCATCGTCGGACGATCGGTTTTCAGGGGATTGATGCGCACGTCAAGCGGCGCCGAACGATTCAGCGCTTCAATCAGGGCATCAGCATCTTCCAGTTCCGCCAACCGCTCGTCGAGCCAATCGGGCAGGCTGTCGCGAATAGCTCGTGGCAGGCTTTTGGGGTCAATACGCAGCACATGAGCCAGCCAATGCTGCTCTTGCTCGACCAATCCTGCATTCAAGACATCATGGCTAAACACCGAGACGAGGCCCAGGATGGCTAAACGGCGCGTGGCCGGACCCGTGCCGCTTTCTGCGTAATGACGGTAGCGACGCAGATGACGCAATACATCGAATACGGCCTCGGCCACCTCGCCACGATCGCGCACGCCCAATTTAGGATGAGCCCGCAACCAATGCGACAGCGTGGCGTCGGCGGGGTATTCCCACTGCAGGATTTCCCCCAGCACGCTGCGCACTTGGTCGATTCGCACGGCCGACATCACATAGCGCGGAGCGCCGTCAGGGTTGGCCGCTCGCGACGCACCTGGTGATGCCGCGCGTTGCCCGCCTTTAGACTTACGCTCGCCGTCGGTGCGCAGCAGCCGGCTTTCGGCAGCACGCCGCCGGTTCTCCACGCCCCGGGTCTGGGCTCGCGTCGGAGAAGAGCGTGCGGCTTTTTCTGCTTTGTTCATCAATTTTTACTCGTTGTAATCCATGGTAATTCGGGGTTGTGCGGCGCCATGGCGAAGGAACGACTTGTGATCCCCCGCACATGTACGCGCTGCATTGCATCCAGCGAGACCCGACCTTCGGCCAGCCAGCGCACCACTTGCGCATAGAGATGATGCTCTACGCCCAGCACCCGTTCAGCCAACGTATCGGGCGTGTCGTCGACCAACACAGGCACCGCGCCTTGCGCCACGATGGGGCCATGATCGAGCACCGGAGTCACAAAGTGAACAGTGCAGCCATGCCACTGCACACCGGTTGCCAACGCCTGCTGATGCGTATGTAAACCAGGAAACGCCGGCAATAGAGAGGGATGAATATTAATCAGCCGTCCATTGAAGTGTTCGACGAACTCGGGCGTCAATACGCGCATGAAACCCGCCAGCAAGACATAATCGGGACGATAGACGTCAATCGCCAGAGCAAGCGCCTGATCAAATTCAGCGCGCGTAGCGTAATCGCGATGAGCTACTAGTTTAGCCTGTATGCCTTGCCCACGCGCCCACTCCAGGCCCGAGGCGTTGGCCTTATTGGCAATAACGGCACACACTTGGGCCGGCAAACCGTGCGTATGTACCGTATTGACGATGGTTTGCATATTCGAGCCACGCCCGGAAATCAGCACCACCAGGCGGCAATTGGAAGAAGTTATGGCAGGCAAAATAAATATTCCCAAGCGAAAGCGGTGCAAAATTGTAAACTCTCGGGTGTGAAATCCACTCCAAGAATTTATCGTTCCCTGCCGCGCTTCGATTCTAACTGCCCCAGCGCGGTGACAATCGGCAATTTCGACGGCGTGCACCGAGGCCATCAGGCCATACTCGCCCGCGTCAACGAATTGGCGAGCGAACGCAACTGGGCGCCGACCGTGATGACCTTCGAACCTCACCCGCGTGCGTATTTCGCCACACGCGGACAAAGGCCCGAGCTCATTCCGACGCAAATCAGCAGCCTGCGCGACAAAATCTGGTCGCTCGCGCACCACGGCATCGAACAACTGGCGCTCGAACGCTTTAATCAACGGCTAGCCGACATGTCGGCCCAGACCTTCATCGAGCAATTGCTGGTGCGGGGGCTAAATACCCGCTGGCTCCTGGTGGGCGCTGATTTCCGCTACGGCCACAAGCGCACCGGAGATATCGACTTACTGCGCAAAATGGGCGTAGTTCACGGGTTTGAGGTGGAAACCATTGCCGATGTGGCCGATGAAAACGGCCATCGCATTTCTAGCTCTGAGGTACGCACCGCCCTGGCGGTAGGGGATCTGGGGCGCGCCGCACATCTGCTGGGCCATACCTATCATATCAGCGGCCACGTCATACATGGCCAGAAGCTGGGCCGCAGCATCGGCTACCCCACCCTCAACCTGCGCGTGCCAGCCCAGTGCGCCGCGCGTTCCGGCGTCTATGTGGTACGCGCCCACGGCCTGGCCGAACATGCCATACACGGCGTAGCAAGCCTGGGAGTGCGCCCTACCGTCAGCAACAACAGCCCGGTGTTGCTCGAAGTTCACCTTCTGGACTGCCGCCTGGACGCATACGGTAAACTTACACGGATCGAATTCCTCAGGTACCTGAGGGATGAAGAAAAATTTCCTGACTTACCCACCATGATCGCCGCCATCGACATCGATGCGCGAAACGCTCGTGATTATTTCGCCCTCCATGGACTATAGAAACACACTCAATTTACCCGAAACTTCATTCCCGATGCGTGGCGACCTTGCGCGCCGCGAGCCGGGCTGGATTACCCAGTGGGAGGAAAATAAAGTCTATGCGTCCATACGCAAGGCCAGTCAAGGCCGCCCCAAATTCGTGCTGCACGACGGCCCGCCCTATGCCAACGGCGACATTCACATCGGCCATGCGGTCAACAAGATCCTGAAAGACATCATCGTCAAAAGCCGCTCAATGGCCGGTTTTGATGCAGATTACGTGCCGGGCTGGGACTGTCACGGCATGCCAATTGAAATCCAGATTGAAAAAAAGTACGGCAAAAGCTTGCCGGTGGCCGAGGTGCAAGCCAAGGCACGCGCCTACGCGCTCGAACAGATCGATCGTCAACGCAAGGATTTCAAACGCTTGGGCGTACTGGCCGATTGGGACCATCCCTATCTGACCATGAATTTCAGCAACGAAGCTAACGAGCTGCGCGCGCTGGCGCAAATTCTTGACAAGGGCTATGTATACCGTGGGCTCAAGCCCGTGAACTGGTGCTTCGATTGTGGCTCGGCGCTGGCTGAGGCTGAGGTGGAATACGCCGACCGTAAAGACCAGGCGGTGCACGTCGCGTTCAAATTTGGTGATCGGGAAAAGCTCGCCCAGGCATTCGGCCTGCCCAGCGTGGAAGACGGCGCCATCGTCATCTGGACCACCACGCCCTGGACGCTGCCCGCCAATCAGGCTTTGAACCTTCATCCCGACATTGACTACGCCTTAGTCCAACTAGACCAAGCGCGCGCCACCGGCCCTATGCTTCTACTAGCCCGCGACCTGGTCGAATCGTGCCTGAACGAATGGCATCTTAGCGGTCGCGTGCTGGCTACGGCCAAGGGCACGTCGTTGGCGGGCCTGGAATTCAAGCATCCGCTCTACGATCTGGACGCAGGCTATCAGCGCATGGCGCCGGTCTATCTGGGCGACTACGTCACACTCGACGCGGGCACCGGCGTGGTTCACTCCTCGCCTGCTTACGGGATTGAAGACTTCTTGTCTTGCAAAGCCCATGGCCTTCAAGATACACAGATTCTGAACCCGGTGATGGGCGATGGCCACTACATACAAAGTCTGCCCGTATTCGGCGGCCTGATGATCTGGAAGGCCAATCCGAAGATTGTGGAGGCTTTGGAGTCGGTAGGCAGCCTGCTCAAGGTTGAAACTCACAAGCATAGTTACATGCATTGCTGGCGACACAAAACCCCCATTATTTATCGCGCTACAAGCCAATGGTTTGCCAGCATGGACCGGCTGCCAAAATCCGGCAAATCTCTGCGTGAAACCGCGTTGGCCGGAATTGAAAAAACCGATTTCTTCCCCGCCTGGGGCCGCGCCCGATTGCACGCCATGATTGCCAATCGGCCCGACTGGACCTTGTCGCGCCAGCGCCAATGGGGCGTGCCTATGGCTTTTTTTATACACAAAGAAACGGGTGAACTGCACCCGCGCACGGTAGAGCTGATGGAGCAAATCGCGCAACGTGTGGCGCAGCACGGCATTGAAGCGTGGCAATCGCTCGATCCGCGTGATCTATTGGGAGACGAAGCCGACCAGTATGTCAAGAACCCAGATACGCTCGATGTCTGGTTCGACTCGGGTACCACCCATGTTACCGTCCTGGGCGGCCAGAACCATGCCGTACAAGGCTCGCACGCCGACCAGTTGCAATGGCCTGCTGATCTGTACCTGGAAGGTTCGGACCAGCACCGTGGCTGGTTTCATTCGTCGCTACTGACCAGTTGCATGCTGTATGGCCAGCCGCCCTACAAGGCCTTGCTCACGCACGGCTTCGTGGTAGATGGCCAGGGACGGAAAATGAGCAAGTCGGTAGGCAATGTCATTGCACCGCAAAAAATTTCCGATTCCCTGGGTGCTGAAATCCTGCGCCTGTGGACGGCGTCTACAGATTACTCCGGCGAGTTGTCAATTTCCGACGAAATTCTTAAACGCGTAGTCGAAGGCTACCGCCGCATTCGCAACACGCTCAAGTTCCTCCTGGGCAACTTGCAAGACTTCAACTTCCAGACCGATGCCGTCGCGCTTGCTGACATGTTCGAAATCGACCGTTACGCGCTGGCGCTCACCGCAAGCGTGCAAACCGATGTGCTGGCCAATTTTAATCGCTACGAATTTCAGCCCGCCATGTCGCGCCTGCAAATTTTCTGCTCGGAAGACCTAGGTGCGTTCTATCTCGACATCCTTAAAGACCGCCTGTACACGGCCGATAAAAACAGCCTGGCGCGACGCTCGGCGCAAACAGCCATCCATCACGTTACCCACGCACTGCTCAAGCTCCTGGCGCCCGTTACGTCGTTTACTGCCGAAGAAGCCTGGAAGGATTTGCACGGCAGCCACGATGCCGCCAGTATTTTTACGGAACTCTTCCATGTACTGCCAGACCTGACCAACGCCCAGGCACTGGTCGAAAAGTGGAATCGGTTGCGAGAAATCCGCGCTCAGGCCATGCGCCAGATCGAAGCCGTGCGCACGACCGGCGAAATCGGTTCATCTCTGGCGGCTGAACTGGATGTGTATGCCAGCGGCGATGATCACCGCCTGCTAGCCTCGCTGGAGGATGACCTGCGTTTCGTCTTTATCGTATCGCGCGCCACTTTGCATGACGCGTCCGGCGACTTGCGCATTCTAGTCAGCCCCAGCCCTTACAAAAAATGTGAACGCTGCTGGCACCATCGTGCCGATGTAGGGGTCGATCCCGAGCATCCCGAAATTTGTGGCCGCTGCGTCGACAATCTGTTCGGTCTGGGCGAGTTGCGCCACCATGCATAGGTCGAACCGCATGCGCTTCTGGGCATGGATACTGGGCGCCATTGTCATTGTTGCGATCGATCAAATCAGTAAAGGCTATTTCAGCGCTCACCTACCCTATGCACAACGCTGGCACGTGCTGCCGTTTTTCGACTTCACTGTGCTGCACAATAGCGGCGCGGCGTTCAGCTTTCTGGCCGAAGGACACGGCTGGCAACGCTGGTTGTTTACCGCCATTGCATTAGGAGCGGCCGGGCTCATTATTCACCTGCTGCGCCGCAGTCCAAACCAATGGCTGTTCTGCTCTTCGCTCATGACCATCCTGGCAGGGGCTGTCGGCAACGTCATAGACCGCATCCAGCACGGATACGTCATCGATTTCTTCCTGTTTTATTGGGATGGTTGGTACTTCCCAGCCTTTAATGTGGCCGATGTCTCTATTACCTGCGGTGCAATCCTGCTAATTCTCGACGAGCTGCTGCGCTGGCGGCGTGAGCGCAACAAGCTGGCAAAGAAATAGAATTGGCGGAGCGAGCGAAGTAGGATGGCCGCAACAAAGCGTGGCGCTAGAAAAAATTCTCACTGACATTTGATAAAACCACTACGATATCTCCTACCAACCCTTTGGACTTCGCAGGTAAATCTCTGTGACATTAGATCTGGCGCAAAAACGCATTATTGTGGGTCTGACCGGCGGTATTGCCTGTTATAAAACAGCGGAATTCGTGCGGCGCATTATCGAACACGGCGCCACCGTCGACGTTGTCATGACCGAGGCCGCCACGCATTTCATTACCCCCGTCACGCTGCAGGCACTGTCCGGACGGCCAGTATTTCTGGACACCTGGGACGCCCGTATACCTAATAATATGGCTCACATTGACCTCAGCCGTGGGGCTGATGCCATCGTAATTGCCCCGGCCAGCACCGATTTCATCGCTAAGCTGGCACAAGGTGTGGCCAATGACCTTTTATCCACGCTCTGCGTGGCCAAAGGCGCATGCCCACTACTGGTTGCGCCAGCCATGAATCGCGAAATGTGGCAACACCCGGCTACAGCGCGCAACGTTCGCCAGGTTCAAGCAGATGGCGCGCAAATACTAGGCCCGGGCGTAGGCGACCAAGCCTGCGGCGAAGTCGGCAGTGGCCGCATGCTCGAACCCAACGAGCTGCTGGCTGAACTGATCGCCGCCTTCCAACCCAAGGTCTTGGCGCAGCGTCGAGTAGTGATCACTGCCGGACCCACCATCGAAAGAATCGACCCCATCCGCGTCATCAGCAATCGCTCTTCTGGCAAAACCGGTTACTCGATTGCACAGGCTGCACGCGAAGCCGGCGCCCAGGTCACCCTGATCTCTGGGCCCACGGCTTTGCCCACCCCTTATGGCGTAGCGCGCATCGATGTGGAAAGCGCGCGCGACATGCGCAGCGCCGTCATGCATGCCGTCGCCGACGCCGATCTGTTTATTTCGGTAGCCGCCGTGGCCGACTGGTACGTAGCCAACGCGACCGACAGCAAGATTAAAAAAACCGGCGCGGCCGGCGTGCCTTCACTGGAATTCGCGGCCAACCCCGACATCTTGGCCGAAGTCGCGGCGCTCAAGCATGGCCCCTGGTGCGTCGGCTTTGCCGCCGAGACCGAAAACCTGCACGACTATGCCCAAGCCAAACGAAAGCGCAAAGCAGTCCCATTGCTGGTAGGCAACCTAGCGCAACACGCTATGAACGCCGACATCACCGAACTCGTGTTGTTCGACGAACAGGGATCGCACCCGCTACCGCTTCTACCCAAAATCGAAGCCGCGCGCCAACTAATTCAGGCCATTGCCAACCGACTTGCCCGCACATGAAAAAAATCGCCTTAAGAATTCTTGACCCACGCATGAACGACTACTTGCCAGCCTACGCCACCGAAGGCTCGGCAGGCCTGGATCTACGCGCCTGCCTGGATACGGCCGTCACCCTGGAACCGGGCGCCTGCGAGCTCATCCCGACTGGTCTGTCCATCCACATAGCCGATCCAGCCTACGCAGCCATTATTTTGCCACGCTCAGGGCTTGGGCATAAGCATGGCATCGTGCTGGGCAATCTGGTCGGCCTGATCGACTCGGACTATCAGGGACCGCTCATGGTCTCGGCCTGGAACCGCGGCCAACACTCCTTTGTGCTACAGCCTATGGAGCGGTTGGCGCAACTCGTTGTCGTGCCCGTGCAGCATATAGAATTCGACATTGTTTGCGATTTCGAGGACAGCGCGCGAGGCGCTGGCGGATTTGGAAGCACCGGCCGCACGTGAGGTCTGGCGTAGTCAACAGCCCGTACTTCGAGGCTACCTTCGCTGCTGGGTAAATGCATCGCGCAAGATCGCACCGCAGACGTCAGCACGGACTGATGCCAGAGAAAAATTTACTTGGCCTGGCTAACCATGATCTTGACCATTTTCCATTTGCCATTTTTTACTTCATAGATGGTGACCGAAATTTCTTTCAAATCGCCATTCTTATCATAAGCAATGTGATTGCTCGTGGCACCACTGCGTTTCAATGCGACCAGCTTGGGCAAATAAGCGGCAGGCTTGGCGGAGCCTGCTTCTTTCATCGCGATAATCATATTCCAGGCGCCGTCATAAGCGTAAGGGGCATAGACTCCTGGACCTTTTTTGAATTGGGCTTTGTAATCGGCTTCGAATTTTTCTCCCTTCGCCATATTCTTCAATGGCACGCCAGCCAATGAGGCAAAAGTACCGTTGGCCGCATCTCCGGCGAGTTTCAGAAAGGTCTCACTAAGCGTCATTTCGCCTGACATCAGAGGAGCCCCCAGGCCTAAAGCCGCCATCTGGCGACGCATCGGACCCGATTGATCATCCCCGCCTCCGAAGAAAATTGCACCCGGCTTCATGGTTTTGATGTGAGTCAGAATAGACGTGAAATCGTCAGCCTTATCGGTGGTGTATTCACGCGCAATCACCTTGCCTCCAGCCGCCACAACTGCGTTGGCGACCTGGTCGGCCAGACCCCGACCATAAGCGGTACGATCGTCGATCAGCGCCACCGACTTGGCCCCTAAATCTTTGACTATATATTCGCCATCGGCTGCACCTTGCTGAGTGTCGCTCGTCATCATGCGAAACGTCGTGCTATAGCCTTGTGCGGTGTACTCGGGCGAAGTGGCCATCGCAATCTGGGGCAAGCCCGCGTCATGATAAACACGGGATGCGGAGATGGAAGTGCCGGAATTGAAATGACCCAAAACACCATCTACGTTTTCATCAACGATCTGCTGCGCTACTTGCACGGCTTTGCGCGGGTCGGCCTGATCATCACGTGTCACCAGCTCGAACTTGGCCGTTTTACCATCGAGCGTAATGCCCTGTTGATTGGCTTCTTCGAGCGCCAGAGTCAGGCCATTTTTCATGTCCTCGCCATAGTGCGACTGCGGGCCGGTAAGGGGTGCTGCGAAACCCAGTTTTACGACTTCGGTACCCAAAGCGTGAGCCGGCCCGAAAGCGAAACCGGCCAATACGGCCGCTGAAGAGGCCAGAAGCTTACATTTTCTGGTGGACTGCATCTGACTCTCTCCAAACGTGCATGAGAGCAAAATTGTGTCTCGTTACTAAGCCGGATATAGACCTGTGAGTTTACATCACCCCACCATCATCAGGCTGGCATTGCCGCCTGCCGCAGTGGTATTGATGCTGACTGAAACCTCTCGTAAAAGTCGATCGAGTACATATCGGCGGCCTGTCAGAATTTCGTCGGAACTCAGGCCTTGTACAGAAATAATGGGACCGCTGCGCGCCGCGACTCGCTGATTGATCTCGCGCAAGGCATCACTGTCGCCCTCGAACAAAACACTTTGATAATCACCTTGCTCAATCTCTCCATCGGACACCATGCGCAATTGCTTTTTCTGATGGGCCCCAAGTGTGGCATAAAACGCCTTACCCGTTGGGTTATCCAGTAAAGACAAGGTATTGCCCGTCGACGAGCCTGCTTGAAATTGCACCTGGGCACCCGCCTCAGACGCAGCAATACAAAGGACACGTCCGCGTGGCTTGAGATGATAAAAATTATTCTCGCCGGTGGGTCCCTGCAAAGTAATCTGGACCTCGTGCGTTCCATCAGCTACCTCGTAACCATCAGGCAAGCCGCCGGCTGGTCGTTGGGCAAGCAGGCGCGACAAATATAACGGTCCGCCCGCCTTGGGGCCCGTGCCAGACAGACATTCACCGCCAAAGGGCTGCACCCCCACCACAGCGCCTACAATATTCCGATTAACGTACACGTTGCCCGCGCGTATCCGCCGGCTTACGCGTGCGATGGTTTCGTCGATGCGCGTATGCACTCCAAAAGTCAAGCCGTAGCCAGTAGCATTAATCTGGTCAATCAGAGAATCCAGATCGTCACGGGCATAGCGCACAATGTGCAGCACCGGACCGAATACCTCTTTTTTAAGCGCCGCCACGTCGCTGATTTCAATAAGCGTAGGAGCGACAAAAGTGCCGTGCTGACAAGTCGCATCGAGATCCAGTTGGTCGATCTTATGGCCCGCCTCACGCATCGCTTCAATATGAGTCTGGATCGCAGTACATGCCTGTGAGTCGATAACCGGCCCGACATCGACGCACAGGCGGTCAGGGCTACCCACCCGCAATTCGCGCATGGCGCCGCGCAACATCGTCAGCACATGATCGGCGCAGTCTTCCTGCACACACAAAACACGCAAGGCCGAACAACGCTGCCCGGCCGAGTCAAAGGCCGAGGTCAAGACATCGAAGACGACCTGCTCGGCCAAGGCCGAAGAGTCGACTACCATGGCATTTTGTCCGCCCGTCTCGGCAATCAAGGCAATGGGGTGACCCGCGTCATTGAGCCGCTGCGACAAGGTTCGTGAAATCAGTTGCGCCACATCCGTAGAGCCGGTAAACATCACGCCGCACACCCGCGGGCTTGCGACCAGCGCGGCACCTACTGTTTCGCCATCCCCCGGCAAAAGCTGCACGGCGCCCGCAGGCACGCCAGCGCGTCGCAAAATCGCCACAGCCTGCGCGGCAATCAGGCACGTCTGCTCGGCTGGCTTGGCCAAAACCGGATTGCCGGCGGCTAGTGCCGCGGCAACCTGGCCCGTAAAAATTGCCAAAGGAAAATTCCACGGGCTGATGCACAATACAGGTCCCAACGGACGATGTGTGTCGTTGGAAAACGTCGCTATGACCTGACTGGCGTAATAACGAAGAAAATCAACCGCCTCGCGTACCTCGGAAATCGCGTTAGGCAACGATTTCCCCGCCTCGCGCACGATCAGCCCCAGCAGTGGCTGCATTTCATCCTCAAGCAATTGTGCTGCGCGCATCAGACACTGCGCCCGCACGCTAACCGGAGTGGCCTGCCAAATAGGTGCCGTGTGCTGCGCCTCGTCCAGAGCCGCCTTTACATCAGCCGCATTGGCGTCCATTACAAAACCCACGATGTCGCGATGATCGGCCGGATTGCGCACCGCGCGGCAGCGTGCCTGATCCCATTGAACCTCGCTATCTCCCACCAAAGGCGCTGCGCGCCATTCGGTCGCGCCATTGCCAAACAAGGCGGCCGACAGAGAACCCAAGCGCTGTTCATTGCTTAAATCCAGGCCGGCCGAGTTTGGACGCCCGTCGCCCGAGGCATATAAATCGCGCGGCAAGGGAATCTTGTCGTGCGGCGCCCCCAGCGGTTGAATGCGTAACGCCGCCGCCACCGGATCACCAATTAGCGTCTCAACAGGAATTCCCGCATCGCCTATCTGGTTAACAAACGACGTATTGGCGCCGTTTTCTAGCAGTCGCCGCACCAGATAGGCCAACAAGGTCTCATGGGTGCCCACCGGCGCGTAAATGCGGCACGGGCGATTCAGCTTGCCTTGAGCGATCGGCCCGGTCACCTCTTCATAAAGCGCCTCACCCATGCCATGCAAACACTGAAATTCGTATTGCCCTGGATAGTAATTCTGTCCCGCCAGATGATAAATGGTTGCCATCGTATGCGCGTTGTGCGTGGCAAACTGTGGATAGACCGCAACGGGGTCGGACAAAAGTTTGCGCGCGCACGCCAGATAGGAAATATCGGTGTAAATCTTGCGCGTATATACGGGGTAGCCCTCCAGCCCGTCAACCTGCGCGCGTTTGATCTCCGAATCCCAATAAGCGCCCTTAACCAAGCGCACCATCAAACGATGTGAACTGCGCTTGGCCAAATCGATGACATAGTCGATGACAAACGGCGCACGCTTTTGATAAGCCTGAATCACAAAGCCGATACCATTCCAGCCCGCCAATTGCGGGTCAAAGCACATAGCCTCAAGCAAATCCAGCGATATTTCCAGGCGATCCGCCTCTTCTGCATCGATATTCAGGCCGATGTCATAGCTGCGCGCCAGCAAAGCCAAAGCGATTATTCGTGGTAAAAGCTCGGCCATGACCCGCTCACGCTGCGCCCGGCAGTAGCGCGGATGCAAGGCCGATAATTTGATGGAAATTCCTGGGCCTTCGTAGATGCCACGGCCTTGCGACGCCTTGCCGATGGCATGAATGGCCTGTTCGTACGATGCATAATAGCGGTCAGCATCATCGGCCGTGGTGGCGGCTTCGCCCAGCATATCGTAGGAATAACGAAAGCCCTTGACCTCAAGTTTGCGACTATTGGCAATGGCGGCCGAAATCGTTTGCCCCGCGACAAATTGCTCGCCCATCATGCGCATGGCAATATTCACACCCTTACGTATCAATGGCTCTCCGCCCTTGCCTATAAGGCGCGTAAGCGCCTTGGACAAAGACTGCTCACTATTGCTGCTAACGAGTTTGCCGGTCAGCATCAAGCCCCACGTAGCCGCATTCACAAATAGCGAAGGCGACTCGCCCACGTGTGACCTCCAGTCTCCATGGCTGATTTTGTCTCGAATCAGAGCATCACGTGTCGCCCGATCAGGAATGCGCAGCAATGCCTCGGCCAGACACATCAGGGCCACGCCCTCCTGACTCGAAAGTGAGAATTCCTGGATCAGCCCCTCTACTCCGCCCCCACCGCGCTTGCTGCGCAAAGCGGTCACCAGTCGACTGGCCAGAGCATGAACATTGGCGGTGTGCAAAGCGCGAGCCTGATCGGCCAGCAAAGGCACACATTCGACTTCTGGTCGCCGATAGGCCGCCGTGATGGCGGCACGCAATACTGACTGCGGCTGCACATCTTGCGCAAATTCATAAAAAGGTAAGGACACTTCGGGTGGGTGCGCCGGCTCGAGCGCAGAGCCAGCCTCGGCCGTGTTCAAATACAAGATCTCAGCCGGTAATTGCCCACGCTCAATGGCGTCAACGTACGCTAGAATCGCCTGCTTGTGCAGCCAATGTGGCGTGCGCCCCAGTTTTTCAGCGGCGTTCTTAAGCCGCTCGCGTAAAGCTTCGTCAACCTTGACACCTAGCGTCGTGCTTGCCATTTGCGCATTCCTTTTGCACTGTATCGCGAACTTACAGGCCTATCTTCAAGCGCCTGTGAGCCGTTCTTCTGTTTGATGAGAAGAAATACTAAACGGGTTGCACCTATTTCAAAATAAGGGTTAACCCTTATTCAATATTGACGGTGCTCGAGTACAACCTTTTAGGTGTACCGCCGAGGTGGGCGAGATAGGCTGATTCGACAATTGGCTTGCGATGACTGCAGCCAATTCGTGCAAGGCCATCTGATGGCTCTGAACTAGCGACGCAATATCTTTTCCCGCTGGCCTACGCACTTCGGCCTGACAAATCAGGACGGTCTGTTGGGGCTGGTTCACTGGGGTCAAACGCCAGCTCGCATCGATCACCACGCCTTGCTGATAAATTGAATCAAATCGCTGAATGGTGAAGCCAATTTTCCACAAGGGCAAGGTTTTAGGCGTCGCGCCGGCCGGTATATCCAGCACGCCTAAGCGTTGCGTCAGATCGTAGGCCAAGGCGTGGCGGACTTCGCTCGCCAGCGGGGCCACCCATAAAGAGTTGTTCAAAGGTGTCAGAGCCACGCTGCCCGGCGTTCCGATAACGATTTGTGGTCGGTCCACCTGCTCGGGAACCGTCACAGGCTCTACGCTGATGGCGTAGATGGGTGAGCGGGTAGCGGCAGGGAGGGCGCCCGCCGTAGCGGCTTCGGGCAGTAAGGTGTAGTAATGACTAACGGGAGTTGCGCAACCCGCTGCCAGCAGCAAGGCACCGAACATCGGCAACAGCTTGAAAACACGCATCATGACTCCTCGAAAATCCCGACTGTTAATGGCTCGGCGGCAGCACATCAGCGGATCGGCCCCGAATCAGCGCACTGGGATGAGTCTGCAGATAATCGGCTAGCGCACGCAAAGACTTGGCTGCACCGCTTAGCTCGCGCATCGTCTGGTCCAGATTATTGTTCAACGAAGAATCGTCAGACAGCATGTCGTTGACTCGACCTAAAGACTGTTGTGCAGCCTTGAGTGTAGACGTAGCCTGTGGCGCGACCTCGGTCTGTAGTCGATTGACGAGCTTTGTCAACGATTGCAGGCTGGCGCGCAAATCCTTGCTAATACCTTCGAAGGGCACTGCATCAAGCTTGCTCACAATATTACTTAACTGCTGTTGCAAACGGTCAAAGCTCCCGGCGACCGTTGGCAGTACAACAGGCACTGCGGTGCTATCGAAGGCGACAGGAGCAGCGTTCGGAAAAAAATCAAGAGCAATATATTGCTGACCAGTCAAGAGATTGGAGGAGCGTATTTGCGCCCGCAAGCCGTGCTTGACCAAAGGGCCCAGCAGGGTCTGGCCTTCATAACCGTCTTTCGCGCCCGCGGTAAAAAGGTCTTGATACGCCTGGCCAAACCGTGACGGATACAGGCGCGTTTTCACCAGCACCACAAAGCGTTTAATTTTGGGATCAAACTCTAAATCAATGTCGTAGACCTTGCCCAGATCCATGCCATGAAAGTCGACTGGCGCGCCGATTTTCAAGCCCCGCACCGACTGTTCAAATACCATATTGAGCCGAAACGGTGTCCCATCAGGCTCCGCCATTGCTTCAGCCTGCGTCGCGCTAAGCGGAAAAACGGAATCGGCCGCAGCAGGTTTGACATCGTGCTGGTCCTCGACCGATGCGAACGAAACGCCGCCTGCCATCACTGAAGCCAGGGAACCTGTCTGAACGGCAAAACCGTCGGCACTCAAGGAAATATTGACGCCACTGACATTCCAGAACCGTGATGCATTGGTCACAAACTTGTCATTCGGAGCATCGATGAATACCTGGACATGCACGTCCTCACCCTTGGGGCCCAGGTCGTAGCCAATTACCCGCCCTACCTGTATGCGTCGATAGTAAACCGGCGACCCAATCTCTAGCGAACCCAAATCCGGGCTAGTGAGCGTAAACCTCCGTCCCGGACGGTCGTTCGTGATTTCAGGCGGTTTTTCTAACCCTACAAACTCATATTTGGGTCCTTTCGAAGCACCTTTAGAGACATCCGATGCCTTGGCCGTGTCCACGGCAATATAAGCTCCCGACAGCAAGGTGCCTAGCCCCGAAACTCCGCTGACGGCTAGCCTTGGACGCACCACCCAGAAACGCGTCCCTTCTTGGGTGATGTAGCTTGATCCATCATGGTTCAATTGAATACGCACCAGCACCTTGTGGCGATCCTCGGACACCTGGATGCCCGTAACAATACCGACCGTCACGTCTTTATAGCGTACCTTGGTTTG
>JBDTLC010000032.1:0-19792 GCA_039935015.1 Paralcaligenes sp.
GAGCTGGTCAAGTATGCCTCCGACGGTTCGTATTCGTGGCATTGTCCGGGGCACTCTGGGGGCGTGGCTTTTCTGAAGAGCCCGGTGGGGCAAATGTTTCACCAGTTTTTTGGCGAAAACATGTTGCGTGCCGACGTCTGTAATGCGGTCGACGAACTGGGCCAGCTGCTTGACCATACCGGCCCCATTGCAGAATCCGAACTTAACGCGGCGCGTATTTTTCATGCAGATCATTGTTTCTTCGTCACCAATGGCACCTCTACATCCAACAAGATCGTGTGGCATGCCAATGTTGCCTCGGGTGACGTGGTTGTGGTCGACCGGAATTGCCACAAGTCGATTCTGCATGCCATCACCATGACGGGTGCAATCCCTGTATTCTTGCGCCCGACGCGCAATCACCTGGGGATTATCGGGCCTATACCTCTGGCCGAATTCGAGCCTGAAAATATCCGCAAGAAAATTGAAGCCAACCCGTTTGCGCGCGAAGCGGTGGACAAGCGGCCGCGCATCCTGACACTGACGCAGAGCACCTACGATGGGGTGATCTACAACGTTGAGATGATCAAGGAGAAGCTCGGCTCTGAAATCGACACCCTGCATTTCGACGAGGCGTGGTTGCCCCATGCTTCGTTTCATGAGTTCTACCAAGACATGCATGCGATCGGCGTGAACCGGCCGCGCAGCAAAGACGCCATGGTGTTCGCCACGCACTCTACGCATAAATTACTGGCAGGTATTTCACAGGCTTCGCAAATTATTGTGCAAGAGTCCGAAACGCGCAAACTCGACCGCAACGTATTTAACGAGGCGTATCTGATGCATACGTCCACTTCCCCGCAATACGCCATTATTGCGTCGTGCGACGTGGCTGCGGCCATGATGGAGCCACCTGGCGGGACGGCGCTGGTTGAAGAAAGCATACGCGAGGCCCTGGATTTCCGGCGCGCCATGCGCAAGGTCGAGTCCGAGTATGGCAAGAACGACTGGTGGTTCAGGGTCTGGGGCCCTAATCGGCTGGCTGTCGAAGGCATAGGCAATAGAGACGACTGGCTGCTTGAGTCTGGCGCAGAATGGCATGGCTTTGGCGATTTGGCCGAAGGTTTCAACATGCTCGACCCGATCAAGGCCACTATCGTCAATCCGGGGCTGGATATCTCGGGCACCTTTGCCGAAACGGGCATACCCGCGGCGCTTGTCTCGAAGTATCTGGCCGAGCATGGCGTGGTGGTGGAGAAAACCGGCCTGTACTCCTTCTTTATCCTGTTTACCATTGGCATTACCAAAGGCCGCTGGAATACGTTATTGACGGCGTTGCAGCAGTTTAAAGACGACTACGACCGCAACCAGCCTTTCTGGCGCATTTTGCCGGAGTTCTGCCGTAGTCACCGGCACTACGAAAAAATGGGCTTGAAGGACTTGTGTCAGCGTATACATGAGGCCTATCGCGAGCATGACGTGGCACGTCTGACGACCGAGATGTATTTAAGCGATATGGTTCCTGCCATGAAACCCTCCGATGCCTATGCCAAGATGGCGCATCGCGAGTCCGAGCGCGTGTCGATCGACGATCTGGAAGGACGGGTAACCGGCGTACTGCTAACGCCTTATCCGCCGGGCATCCCGCTGCTGATCCCCGGTGAACGCTTCAATCATCGCATCGTGAATTATCTGCAGTTCGCGCGCAAATTCAATGCCAACTTCCCGGGGTTCGAGACCGATATTCATGGACTGGCCGAAGATACGATGCCCGATGGCACGGCGCGCTATTACGTAGATTGCATACACGAAGATTGATGCGCGAGGCGGCAGGCGTTTTTGATGTCGCGGTAATAGGCGCCGGCGCCGCTGGAATGATGACAGCGGCGGTGGCGGGGCAGCGTGGCTTGCGGGTTGTGCTTATCGACCATGCCGCCAAATTGGCGGAAAAAGTGCGCATCTCGGGGGGCGGCCGCTGTAATTTCACCAATATTGGCACGAGCCCGGCGAATTTCCTTTCGCAAAACCCCAATTTTTGTCGTTCTGCGTTGGCGGCATACACACCGCGTGATTTCATAGACCTAGTAGAACGCCACGACATAGGCTGGCACGAGAAGCACCGCGGGCAGCTCTTTTGCAATGACTCGAGCGAATCAATTATTGATCTGCTGCGCCGCGAGTGCGATATGGGCCATGTAGCGTGGCGCATGCCCTGTTCGGTTGGCTCAGTAGCGCACGACACCGGCGTTTTCACCCTTCGGACTTCGCTGGGCGAGATGCGCGCAAGTCAACTGGTGCTGGCTTGCGGTGGTATGGCCATCCCCCAATTGGGGGCTAGCGATTTCGCGTTGCGGCTTGCCCGTCAGTTTGGCCTGAAAGTGGTTGAGCCGCGCCCCGCCCTTGTACCGCTTACGTTCGATCCGGAATACTGGAAGGCGTTTGGCGCCTTGACTGGCGTGGCATTAGCTGTCGACGTTCGCACTGGGGCAGGCAAGGGCGGTATGCAGTTTCTGGAAGACTTGCTTTTTACACATCGTGGCCTGTCAGGGCCCGCTATTTTGCAGATTTCCAGTTTCTGGAACCCGGGAGAGCCCATCGTCCTGGATCTGGCTCCGGGCCGTGATATCGAGCAGGAACTGCTGGCGGCTAAGTCGGGCAATCGCCAGCAACTCAGCTCGGTTTTGGGCGCTTTGTGGCCCAGGCGCCTGGCCGAGCAGTGGCTCTCCAATGCCTCTCTTGACGGCCAGCATGGCATTGCGGCCTTGCGTATGGCCGAGGCTCCCGATCGCTTGTTGCGCAATCTGGCCGCGCAGATACAACAATGGTCGCTGGTTCCGACAGGAACCGCCGGCTATAAAAAAGCCGAGGTGATGCGCGGGGGCGTCGATACGCGCGCCCTGGATCAGAAAACAATGCAGGTAAAGTCGGTGCCCGGCCTGTACATCATCGGTGAGGCGCTCGACGTAACGGGCTGGCTGGGTGGGTACAACTTTCAGTGGGCCTGGGCGTCTGGCGCGGCCTGTGGGCGGGCTTTGCAGCGTTTGTAATTTTGTTTCTAAAACGAATCTAGCTGTTGGCGTTGACCTGCTTTTCAGGTTATGCTTTGCCCTGCTGTCTTAATATGCAGTGGGAGAGTGTCGATTTTTCGACCGCCGAAGGCGCAATTCGCCCAGAATCGCTCAGGCACCCCGTACCGCTCATGTGCTGTTTGTATCGCTAATCCGAGACAGACGGGGCAGCACTCTGGAGAGACTCGCGCACCCCACGGGGCAGTAGCGCGAGCGCCGAAGGTGAAAACTCGCGCGCGGCTGCGAGCTAACTCTCAGGCAAATGGACAGAGGGGCGGCGCCAACAGCAGACCGCTATGCGTCGTGTCCCGTTCCTTTTCGGAGTTTTTATGTCTTCTGCGCTCAAGCGTACCCCTTTATTCAATGTGCACGTCGAATCCGGCGCCAAAGTCGTTGATTTCGGCGGTTGGGAAATGCCACTGGCGTATGGTTCGCAGCTCGAAGAGCATCATGCCGTGCGTCACGACGCGGGTATGTTCGATGTGTCGCATATGCTTAATATTGACGTGACGGGGCCTGATTCCAAGGCCTTTTTGAGGCGTCTGCTGGCCAACGACGTGTCTAGGCTTAGTGTGCCGGGCAAGGCCCTGTATTCCTGCATGCTGAATTTTCAGGGTGGTGTTATCGACGACCTGATTGTCTATTTTTTCTCGGCCGACAATTGGCGTGTCGTCGTCAACGCCGGCACGGCCGATAAAGACCTCGCCTGGATGCAGCGCGTGGCGCATGCCGAGCACTTCGACGTGTCGCTTAATGCTCGTCGCGATCTGGCGATGATTGCCGTGCAAGGCCCCAACGCACGCGAAAAACTGTGGGAAGTCCGTTCGGCCTGGCGGATTGCGACCGAGGCTCTGACTCCGTTTGTGGCGACTTTGGTCGATGAATTGATTTTGGTGGCACGCACGGGGTATACCGGCGAAGACGGCTTCGAAGTTGTGTTGCCAGCCACCCAGGCCGAGGCTTTATGGCGCGATTTGAGCGCGCACGGCGTGCGTCCTTGCGGGCTCGGTGCGCGCGATACTTTGCGCCTGGAAGCGGGAATGAACCTGTATGGGCAAGATATGGATGATTTCGTGCATCCGCAGGAATCGGGTTTGGCGTGGACGGTTTCGCTAAAAGATCCGCAACGCCTGTTTATTGGCCGTGCTGCCCTTCAAGCCGTACCGGTTGCGCGTTCGCTGGTGGGGCTTAAATTGCTTGAGCGTGGCGTCATGCGCGCCCACATGAAGGTGCGCACTCCGCACGGACAGGGTGAGGTAACCAGTGGCACCATGTCTCCGACGATAGGTGTTTCGGTGGGACTGGCCCGC
This sequence comes from Paralcaligenes sp., assembly GCA_039935015.1. Lineage (GTDB taxonomy): Bacteria > Pseudomonadota > Gammaproteobacteria > Burkholderiales > Burkholderiaceae_B > Paralcaligenes. The sequence goes on from JBDTLC010000032.1 coordinate 4,358, forward strand.
GTCCCCAGCGGTGCACAGCCAGGCGATAAGGTCGAAGTCGAAATTCGCGGCAAATGGGCGCCAGCCGTGGTGGCGTCATTGCCTTTTGTACGCCACGGTAAAATCTTGGCTCAGCTGAGCTGAGCCTAATAAAACATTTATCAATCTTCAAATGAGATCAATCATGAGTCTACCCGGCGATCGCAAGTACACCTCCTCTCACGAATGGGTTAAAGCCGAGGGCGATGTGTTCCTCGTTGGCATTACCGATACGGCCCAAGATCAATTGGGCGATCTGGTTTTTGTGGGCGATGTTCACCCCGGTGCGACACTGGCCGCCGACGAAAACGCCGGAGTGGTCGAATCGGTCAAGGCCGCATCAGATATCTATGCTCCGGTTGCCGGCGAAGTCGTGGCCTTCAATGAGGCGCTTGATGCCGAACCGAATCTGATCAATGACGCGCCTTTTGATACTTGGATATTCAAGCTCAAGCCCAAGAACCCCGCCGATGTCGACGCACTGCTAGACGCGGCGGCCTACGAGGCTCTGGTCAACGCAGGTTAATTTTTCGTAGCGATTTTTTGTTGCGGCGCCGATTGTGGCAGCAGCAGCCATGGTTGTAGCGGCACCCCTTGTGCGTGCCACCAATCATGGCACCCACAAGGGGTGCCGCTACAACCACGAATCCGTTTTCACCAACCATGACACCCACGGCGGGTGCCCCCACATAATATTTAGGCTCTCTCCATGTTACGTGAATTAGACCCCCATACCGATTTTGTGCCTCGTCACATTGGACCTTCCGAGGCTGATCAGGCCAAAATGCTGGCGGCGATCGGCGTGGACAGTCTGGAAAGTCTGGTTCGGGAAGTGGTGCCCGCCACCATTTTGCAGCGTGGCACGCTTAATTTGCCTGGCCCGCGCAACGAACCCGAAGCGCTGGCCGAACTGAAAACTCTGGCTGGCGAAAATCAGGTTTTTCGTAACTATATCGGGCAAGGCTATTACGGCACACATGTCCCGAACGTAATTTTGCGCAATATTCTGGAAAATCCAGCCTGGTATACCGCTTATACGCCTTATCAGCCGGAAATCTCGCAAGGGCGCCTTGAGGCGCTGCTTAATTTCCAGACGATGGTGGCTGACCTGACAGGCTTGAGCATTGCCAATGCTTCCTTGCTCGACGAAGGAACCGCGGCCGCCGAAGCCATGACGTTAGCGCGGCGTAGTTCGCGTTCCCCAAGTAACGTGTTCTTTGCCTCGCAGCATTGCCATCCGCAAACCTTGGCCGTGTTGCGCACCCGAGCCGGTGCGTTGGGTATAGACGTCATTGTGGGTGACGAGCTCCAAGGTATACCTGATTGCTTTGGCGTATTGGTGCAATATCCTCATAGTCTGGGCGCAATTGAAGATTACCGCAGCCTTGCGCAGACGGCGCACGCGATGGGCGCGGTGGTCTCGGTCGCCACCGATTTGCTGGCTTTGGTGTTGCTGACGCCCCCCGGAGAATGGGGCGCCGATATCGCCATCGGCTCGGCGCAACGATTTGGAGTACCGCTGGGTTTCGGCGGCCCGCACGCTGGCTTCATGGCCTGCAAAGACGCCTTCAAACGCAGCATGCCTGGGCGCCTGGTTGGCGTTTCCAAAGATAGCCAGGGCGCGCCTGCGTTGCGTCTGGCTTTGCAGACGCGCGAGCAGCACATCCGCCGCGAGAAAGCCACGTCTAACATCTGCACGGCACAAGTGTTGCTGGCTGTGATGGCTGGTATGTATGCGGTGTGGCATGGCCCGCATGGGCTCACTCGCATAGCCCAACGCGTGGCGTATCTAACGGCCTATTTGCAGCAGTCGCTGCAGTCGCTGGGCTTGGCCAGCCGCAATGCCAGTTTTTTCGATACTTTGTTGCTCGACAGCGGGGAACATACGCAGGCGATTGTGCAGGGCGCGCAGGCAGCTTCGATCAATCTACGCCAAGTGGGTGCGGACCAACTGGCGGTTTCGCTCGATGAAACCGTGACCGTGTCCGATGTGACCGATCTATTGCACGTTTTTGCCCGCGCGCTGGGCAAGACCTGGACAGCCGGCCAGACTTTGCCCCAGTCGCATGGCATCCCCGCCGGCTTGCAGCGTACGTCGGCCATTCTGGCCCACCCGATATTCTCCAAGATCCAGTCCGAAACCGATATGCTGCGCTATTTGCGCAGCTTGGCCGATAAAGATCTGGCCCTGGATCGCAGCATGATTCCTTTGGGCTCGTGCACCATGAAGCTCAATGCGACGGCCGAGATGATACCGGTGACCTGGCCCGAGTTTGGTGCCATGCATCCTTATGCGCCACCCGCGCAAAGCAAGGGCTACCAGCAGCTTATTGCTCGCTTGTCTGCCGCCTTGTGCGAAATCACCGGCTACGATTCGATTAGCTTGCAGCCGAATTCGGGCGCACAGGGCGAATATGCAGGGCTCTTGGCTATCCGTGGCTATCATCAGTCTCAGGGGCAACATCAGCGTAACGTTTGTCTTATCCCCTCGTCGGCCCATGGCACCAATCCCGCCTCGGCACACTTGGCGGGGATGGATGTCGTGGTGGTCGCGTCCGATGACCACGGCAATATTGATGTGGCCGATTTGCAGGCAAAGATCGCCCATACGGGGGATCGTCTGGCGGCGCTAATGATTACCTACCCCTCGACCCATGGTGTTTTTGAAGTGGCGGTAACGCAAATCTGCGCCATGGTTCACGACGCCGGCGGCCAGGTATACCTGGATGGCGCGAACATGAATGCCATGGTGGGTTTGGCCCAGCCCGGCAAGTTCGGGTCTGATGTTTCTCATTTGAATTTGCACAAGACCTTTTGTATTCCGCATGGCGGCGGCGGGCCCGGTGTTGGCCCTATTGCTGTGCGGGCTCATTTGGCGCCTTATCTGCCCGGCGTGCTTAATGAGCGAGGCGAATTATCTGCGCAAGCGCCGGTGGGGCCTGTTTCGGCTGCACCTTACGGGTCGGCCAGCATTCTGCCTATTCCGTATTTATACATTACCCTGATGGGTGCGGAAGGCTTGCTGCGAGCCACAGAAGTAGCCATCTTGAACGCCAATTACATCGCTGAACGTTTGCACGAATACTACCCAGTGCTGTATGCCGGCGAGAACGGTCGTGTGGCCCACGAGTGCATACTGGATATGCGGGCGCTTAAAGACAGTAGCGGCATCTCGGCTGAAGATATCGCCAAGCGCCTCATCGATTATGGCTTCCACGCGCCCACCATGAGCTTTCCTGTGGCGGGCACTCTGATGGTCGAACCCACCGAGTCTGAGGGTCTGGCAGAGCTGGATCGTTTTATTGACGCCATGATTGCCATCCGCGCCGAAATCGCCCAGGTTGAGAGCGGGGCGGCAGACGCCGACGATAATGTGTTGAAGAACGCGCCTCATACGGCGCAGATGCTGCTGGTTGAAGATTGGCATCACGACTACACTCGCGAGACGGCCGCTTATCCGCTTGCCAGCTTGCGCGCCAACAAGTACTGGCCGCCGGTCGCGCGTGTTGATAACGCGTATGGCGACCGTAACCTAGTCTGCACCTGCCCGCCGATAGAGGCCTATTCAGACGTGGGCGAGAAGGCTTTAGCCTGAAGCATTATCGGAGTTTTTCATGTCGGATCAGTCATCGAGTAAATCAACCACCAGGAAATTGAATCAACCCCTGGGTGGCAACGACATGCCGCGATTTGGCGGCATTGCCACCATGATGCGCTTGCCGCATGTAACGAGCAGCGAAGGGCTGGATGCCTGTTTCGTTGGTGTTCCATTCGATTTGGGCACGTCGAATCGGTCGGGGGCGCGCTTCGGTCCACGCCAGATCCGCACGGAATCCGTTTTATTACGCCCCTACAATATGGCGACGCGGGCGGCGCCATTCGATGCGCTGCAGGTGGCCGATATTGGCGACGTGGCCATCAATCCCTACAATTTGCTCGATTCGATTCGCATTATTGAAGAGGCGTATGACGGCATTGCCGCTGCGGGCTGCCGACCGGTTACGCTGGGCGGCGACCACACCATTGTGCTGCCTATTTTGCGTGCATTGCATAAAAAATACGGCAAGATCGGCCTTATCCACATTGATGCGCATGCCGACGTGAACGACACCATGTTTGGCGAGAAAATTGCCCATGGAACGCCATTTCGGCGAGCTGTGGAAGAAGGCTTGCTGGATTGCAACCGTGTTGTCCAGATCGGGCAACGTGGTACAGGCTATACGGCAGAAGACTTCGACTGGTGCCGCGACCAGGGTTTCAAGGTTGTGCAGGTAGAAGAATGCTGGAACAAATCTCTGGCGCCACTGATGGAAGAGGTGCGCGCTCGTGTGGCGGGCGGCCCGGTGTATCTTAGTTTTGATATTGACGGCATCGATCCGGCCTATGCTCCAGGCACGGGCACCCCCGAGATCGCCGGCTTGACCGTGCCGCAGGCGCTGGAAATTATTCGGGGTGCCTGGGGTCTGAATGTCATCGGCGCCGATATCGTGGAAATCGCGCCTCCCTACGACCCGCATGGCACTACAGCCTTGCTTGGCGCCAATCTGGCCTATGAAATGCTATGCGTCTTTCCGGGCGTACTGCGCCGGTAATGAAATGGCAGCCACTAAGGCTGCCATTTCATGAGTGACGAGTACGTTTTGTAGCGGCACCCTCCCTTGTGGGTGCCACCACCTCTTCAACGCTTAATTGATAGTTTTCAAGACAGCGCCGATCGTTTCGAAGATCTGCGAGATTTGACCCTCTTCGATGATGAGCGGAGGCGATACCGCCAGAGTGTCGCCGGTGTAGCGCACCATCAGGCCTTTATCGAAGCACTTCGTGAATGCTTCGGCGGCGCGCGCGCCAGGTGCGCCGGGACGCGGTGCAAGTTCGATACCGGCCACCAGGCCCAGATTGCGCACGTCGATCACGTGATCTGCGCTTTCCAGCTTATGGGCCGCGGTATCGAAGGCAGGCGACAGGCTGGCGGCACGCGCGAAGAGTTTATCGCGCTTGTAGATGCCCAGTGTTGCCAGCACGGCTGCAGTAGCCAGTGGATGGCCCGAATACGTGTAGCCGTGGAAGAATTCGATTCCCTTGGCCGATGCATTGACGATCGTATCGTGGATGTCGCGTTTGACGGCGACTGCGCCGGCTGGAACGCTGGCGTTGCTCACGCCCTTGGCAAGAGTGATCAGGTCGGGTGTCACACCGAACAGTTCGCTGGCCGTGGCGGCACCCAGGCGCCCAAACCCGGTGATGACTTCGTCGAAAATGAGCAATATGCCGTACTTCTCGGTAATGGCGCGCAAGCGTTCGAGATAACCCTTAGGAGGGATCAGCACCCCTGTCGAGCCTGCCATGGGTTCGACGATAACCGCGGCAATCGTCGAGGCATCGTGCAGGGCGACGATACGTTCGAGTTCGTCGGCCAGGTGTGCACCCCATTCCGGCTGCCCATGTGAATTAGCATTTTTGGATAGATCGTGTGTGTGGGGCAAGTGATCTACGCCGGGTATCAGGGCTCCGGAAAATGCCTTGCGATTGGAGGCGATTCCGCCTACCGAGATACCGCCAAAGCCTACGCCGTGATAGCCGCGTTCACGGCCGATTAGCCGGGTACGCTGACCCTCTCCGCGGGAGCGATGATAGGCCAACGCTATTTTCAGCGCCGTGTCGACGGACTCGGAACCCGAGTTGGTGAAGAAAATCCGATCCATGCCTGCCGGCATAATCTGCGCAATGGCGGTGGCGGCCAAAAACGAATTGGGGTGCCCAATCTGGAAGCTGGGCGCGTAGTCGAGCTCGGCAGCCTGACGCGAGATGGCTTCCACGATTTCGCTGCGGCCGTGGCCGGCGTTCACGCACCATAAGCCCGACGTGGCGTCCAGAATCTGGCGGCCATCGTGCGAGGTGTAATACATGCCTTTGGCGGCGACCAGCAAACGCGGAGCCTCTTTGAACTGGCGATTGGCAGTAAAGGGCATCCACAGGTTTGACATGTCCGGGATAGTGACGGGGCGAGTGGGGCTGTTCATAGAGGCTCTCGAAGACGGTTGAAGAAATCGCGCGATAAGATAGCGCATGAGTCATTCTCGCCGCGTTCCGAGGCGAATGACATATACAGTTTTGTAAAAAATATCTAACTGTGCTGGTAGAATATCAGAAACTGTATAGTTGGTGGGATCAGCCATGAGATTTTTTGAACCGGTACGCGATCTAAGCAAGGGCCCGACCCTGGTCGAGCAGGTTGTATCGGCGTTACAGGCGGCGATTCAGACGCAGTTGCTGCGTCCGGGAATGACGGTGCCTTCGGTGCGGCATTTCGCCCACGAACATGGCCTAAGCACATTCACGGTGGCCGCCGCCTATAACCGTCTGGTGGCGCAAGACTGGCTGTCGGCGCGTCCTGGCTCGGGCCATCGTGTGGCATTGCGTGCGCGTATGGCGCCGCCGGCAGCCTCGTCGGCCAGTTGGCAACCGCCCAAGATAGGCGCTTCGTGGCTGTTGACGGATGTCTTTGCAGATCACTCCATCCCCATCAAATCGGGCTGTGGCTGGTTGCCCGCCGAATGGCTGAACGAAGCAGGACTGCAGCAGTCCTTGCGGCAACTGGCGCGTGTGCCTGCCCTGCAAATTGCCGGCTACGGTCAGCCTTATGGCTACGCGCCGCTGCGCGAGCATATCGTGCAGTCGCTCGCCGAGCGAGGCGCTAGCGTGGGGACAGATCAAGTCTTGCTGACCCATGGCGCCACGCAAGGACTGGACATTGTGGCGCGGACCTTGTTCAGGGCAGGCGATACGGTGGCCGTTGAGGTTCCGGGCTACGGCATTTTGCTGCCCGCTTTGCGGCTGGCCGGGCTTAAGGTTTACGGTGTCCCGCGTGATTCCGACGGTATCTGCATTCCCGAACTCGAGCGGCTGGCGGGTACGCACAATCTGAAGGCACTTTTTATCAACACCGTCCTGCAAAATCCGACTGGGTCGAGTTTGAGCATGAGCAATGCTTTCAGGGTCTTGCAGGTCGCCGAGCAGCACGATTTCTGGGTGGTGGAAGACGATGTCTCGCGCGCCTTGCTGCCCGGAGTAGGCCCCATGCTTCTGGCCTTAGGGGGAACCCGGCGTGTCGTATACGTGTCGGGGTTCTCCAAAAGTATTGCACCGTCGGTGCGGGTGGGCCACATTGTGTCTAGCGCCGCCCTGACCGCAGATTTCGCCAAAACTAAAATGGCCATTGCGCTGACCTCCGCCGAAATGATGGAGCGCACGGTTTATCAGGTGTTGCGTCTTGGGCGGCACCAGGCCCATTTGCAGCGCGTCCAGGACCGACTGCGCGATGCGCACGATGAACTGTGCGATTTGCTGGACAAGCATGGCTTTGACGTGTTTGCCAGACCTCGGGCGGGCTTGTTTCTGTGGGCGCGACCCACGGGAAAATGGCGCGGTAAAGGGGCGGCCAGTCTGGCGGAACTGGCCCTGAAAGATGGCATATGGCTGGCCCCCAGCCTGTATTTCGATCCGCAGCAGTCCGACTCGGACTGGATCCGATTTAATGTGGCGTATTCCCTCGACCCTTTGTTATGGAAATTCATGCGGCGTGTGGGCGCGGCGCAATAAAGTGAAACGTCAAGCGCTTCAGGGCGTCAGACGGCGCTGGTACGTTACAAAATCAAAGCTGTAGCCGTTTTCTGTGGCCTGGGGCAGGCGTTCGGTTTCCTGCCATAGTTGCCCTGTGGGTACGGGAAAGAAGGCGTCGCCCTGAATGTGCGCGTGAACCTCAGTTGCCACAATTTCATGAGCATATTCAAGCGCCTGGGCGTAGATTTGCGCGCCGCCAATAATGCAGACGCTGGACTCGTCCTGGCAGACGGCCAGTGCCTGCGCAAGGGAGCCGAAGACGGTGGCCCCAGCGGCTGCGTAGTCCGCCCGGCGGCTAATGACGAGATTGCGCCGGCCCGGCAAGGGGCGCCCCAGGGACTCCCAAGTGTGGCGACCCATAATAATGGGGTGGCCTAGCGTAGTGCGCTTGAAGTGGGCCAGATCGCTGGGCAGCCTCCAGGGCAAGGCATTATCGCGGCCAATGACCCGATTATCCGAATAGGCCACAACGATTTTGACAACGGGGGGAGGCATGCAGTTTGACATTTAGACTGCAACCGGCGCTTTGATGTGGGGGTGGGATTCATAGCCCACGATCTCGAAGTCTTCGTAGCAATAGTCGAAAATGGAGGCCGGTTTGCGCTTGATCATAAGCCGGGGGTAGGGGAAGGGCGTACGCGACAATTGTTCTTTGACTTGTTCGAAATGGTTGCTGTACAGATGGCAATCGCCGCCTACCCAGATGAAGTCACCCACTTCCAGATCGCATTGTTGTGCCACCATGTGGGTAAGCAACGCATAGCTGGCAATGTTAAAAGGCACTCCCAGAAAGATGTCGGCGCTACGCTGGTAAAGCTGGCACGACAGCTTCCCGCCAGCTACATAAAACTGGAAGAACGCGTGACAGGGCGGCAAGGCCATATGGGCGATTTCGCCCACGTTCCAGGCCGACACAATCAACCTGCGCGAGTCGGGGTTCTGACGTATTTGGTCGATAACTTGCGTGATCTGGTCGATGTGGCGGCCATCCGGCGTGGGCCACGAGCGCCATTGCACGCCGTAGATGGGGCCCAGGTTGCCCTCAATGTCGGCCCATTCGTTCCAGATGCTGACACCGCGCTCTTGCAGCCAGTGAACGTTTGAACTGCCCTGCAAAAACCATAGCAACTCGATAAAGATGCTTCGAGTGTGCAGTTTTTTAGTCGTGATCAGGGGGAACCCCTGGGCCAGATCAAAACGCATTTGATGGCCGAAAACCGAACGTGTTCCGGTACCGGTTCGGTCGGTCTTGGCCTGGCCATGTTCATACACATGGCGCATGAAATCTTCGTACTGGTGCATGATTGGTTTGCGACAGTTTAGCCAGCCTGTTTAAGCGTTGACGACGGTGGTTGAACAGGTGATATCGGCCGTCTTGGCAAGCATGGCCGAGGCGGAGCAGTATTTCTCGTGCGACAACTGCACGGCGCGCTCAACCGCCGCCTGCGGCAGATTGGTGCCCGTAACGATGAAAGCGAAGTGTATCTTAGTAAACACTTTGGGGTCGGTGTCGGCCCGTTCGCCACTAAGTTTGACCTGACAGCCGCTGACCGCGTGCCGTCCGCGCTTGAGAATAAGCACTACATCGTAGGCGGTGCAGCCGCCCGTGGCCGCGAGCAGCATTTCCATGGGGCGCGGTGCCAAGTTGTGGCCACCACCGTCGGGCGCGCCATCCATGGCGGTGATATGGCCGCTGCCTGTCGTGGCCATAAAAAGCATGCCCTGCGGGCCGCCCCAATCGATCGTACATTCCATTTGAATTACCTCGTTACTTTGTGCCCGGTGGTTATCAGGGCCAATTGCCCAGAAAGGCGCAATGGGCCGACAATATCCAGATTGTACGAAGGGATTTGGCAGCGCGCTACTTTATAATTGCTTTATACTTCGCTTGTCATTTTAGTCACATGCTTTCCCGACTGCTACCTCCATTGGATCTCCATGGATACTCTCACAGTATTGCTGCTTACTTTTATCTTGTCGGTTACTGGTTTATTTATTTTTATCTGGTCGCTGCGCAAACACCTTTTTGACGATAATCCGGCCGCCGCTCGCGTCATTTTCTCCGAAGGGGAAATCGGCAAGGTCGAAGAGCCCGCCCTCACTGCCGGCAAGCTCGCCGAGCTGCAAGATTCGATGGGCGCGCATCAGGCGCCCGAAGATCCCGCCAAGGCGGCTATTTTGCGCGCCGAAATTGCCGACCGGGTACACGCCGACCGTTCTACTGCGCCGGTGGTCTTTGTCTTCCTGTCGTGTGCAATTGTCTGGTTGGTGTTTGCTTCGGCGATGGGTCTGATCAGTTCCATCAAGTTGCACAATCCCGATTTTTTGGTCAGTGAGGCGTGGCTAACGTTCGGACGTACGCGTACCCTGCATCTGAACATGGTGGCATATGGCTGGTGCCCCATGGCCGCCTTTGGCATTGCCATCTGGATGTTGCCACGTTTGCTGAAAACCGAACTGGTGGGTGCGCGTTTTGCCTTGCTGGGCGCCATGCTCTGGAATGCGGGCCTGATAGCCGGCCTGGGCAGTATTGCGGCCGGTTTCAACAGCGGCTTGATGTGGCTTGAAATCCCTTGGCAGATCAGCATTTTGCTGGTGATTGGTGGCGCGCTGATAGGGCTGCCGCTGGTCTACACCCTGCAAAATCGACGCGTCGAACATCTTTACGTATCCATTTGGTATATCGGCGCGGCCTTGTTCTGGTTTCCGGTTCTATACCTCGTGGCGAAGGTGCCCTCGCTGCATTTTGGAGTGGAGCAGGCCATCATGAACTGGTGGTTCGGCCACAATGTGTTGGGCTTGTATTACACCCCGATTGCTCTGGCCACGGTGTATTACTTCCTGCCCAAGATCATAGGTCGTCCGATCCAGTCGTACAACTTGTCCTTGCTCGGGTTCTGGGCGCTGGCCTTTTTCTATGGCCAGGTGGGTGGTCACCATTTGGTGGGCGGTCCGGTGCCGGGCTGGCTGATCACGCTTTCTATCGTCCAGAGCATCATGATGATCGTGCCGGTAATCGCCTTTTCGGTAAACCAGCATCTGACAATGCGTGGCCATTTCAAGACGCTGTTTTACTCGCCAACCCTGCGTTTTATTGTGCTGGGCGGCATGATGTACACCTTAAGCTCTTTGCAGGGCTCTTTCGAGGCCTTGCGCAGCATCAATACCGTTACTCACTTTACCCATTTCACGGTGGCTCACGCACATCTGGGCTTGTACGGCTTTTTCTCCATTGTGATGTTTGGCGCAATCTATTTCGTGATGCCGCGCGTTATGTCCTGGGAGTGGCCTTATCCCAAGCTGATCGCCTTGCATTTCTGGCTGATTGCGATTGGTTTCGCTATTTACTTCATTTTCCTGTCGATTGGTGGCTGGTTGCAGGGCTTGGCAATGCTCGATGCGTCCAGGCCCTTCATGGATTCGGTGCGCCTCACCATACCGTATCTGGAAGCGCGTACCGTGGGCGGTAGCATCATGACACTTGGCCATCTGGTTTTTGCCTTCCATTTCGCGGCGATGGCCCTGCGCAATGGCCCCTCACGTGTCGGGCCGGCCTTGTTTCATAAACCGGCTCGCGTGGCCGTTGCGCTCGAAGGAGTCTGATCATGGAAAGCGAAGTCAAACTGCTTAGCGGCGCCATGATTACCTTGGCCTTGTCGACGGCGACTCTGGTGGTCGTGCCCTACATGCAGTTGTCTCATGTTGAGCCCTCACCGGGCCTGAAGCCCTACACCTCGCAACAGTTGCGTGGGCGTGAAGTCTATATTGCCAATAGCTGCGTGGTGTGCCATTCGCAGCAGCCGCGCAGCCAGGCGCAAACTCCTGCCGATTTCAAACGTGGATGGGGCCGGGCGCCGGTGGCGGGCGATTATTACTACGATTCGCCCCATCTGCTGGGCGACATGCGTACTGGTCCGGATCTATTCAATATCGGCGCACGCCAACCCAGCGCCGACTGGAATCTGGGCCATCTGTATCAGCCGCGCGCCTATACACCAGGCAGCATCATGCCTTCGTACCCGTTTCTGTTCGAGGTCAAGGATAAGGCCGATCCGGGCGATCGGGTCGTGAATCTACCGCCAGGCTTCGCACCGCTGGGGCAGATCGTGGTCGCCAGACCCGAGGCGGTGGATCTGGTTCAGTATCTTTTGGGGCTTGATCACACTTACCCGGTCAAGAATGAGTTGAATTCCGGAAAATAAAACCGATCGTGGCATCGCGGGAGATGCCGGGCCGTGGGAGAAGCGCAATGTCGGATCCAGAGCAGGAACTGAACGCACAAAAGAGAGAGATGCCCGAGCCCAAAGAAGGCTCGCGGCCCATACCCTGGGTGGTGCTTATTGTCGTCGCAGCGGTGTTTGCGTCGGCCGTCGCCTACTTGGGGATGAGCAAACAAGTCAACGACCCGTCCATCGGCGATCATCGCACCGCGGCCGATTTCGTCGTGGCCAAGGGTTCATCTACGGGTCCGGCGGATGGCGCGCAAATTTATGCAGCAAATTGTGTGGCCTGCCATCAGGCTTCCGGTGCAGGCCTGCCCGGGGTCTTTCCGCCTCTGGCCGGTTCTGAATGGGTGCTGGGCAAACCGTCGGTCGCCGTGCAGATCGTTTTGCATGGCGTAGATGGCAGCTTGACCGTCAAAGGCAATGTTTACAAGGGCGAGATGCCTACCTTCAAGGATAAGCTCAGCGATAAGGAAATTGCGGCAGTGCTAAGCCACATCCGATCCAGCTTTGGCAATAAAGCAGACCAGATCGACGAGGCTCTGGTCAAGGCGCAGCGCGCTGCAACGAAAAGCCATGAGAAACCTTGGAACGGCGATGCGGAATTGGCTAGTCTCAAGTAAAGGGCGCCGCGAGAACGCGACATGAAGCTTTTGTTCGCACTCTTGCTGGTTTGCTCGTTGGGTGTGGGGGCTTTATATGCGCAGACTGACGGATTTACCGTGGTTACCACCGAGTCCGCTCGCAGGAATTCGGTTGCCCGCCATCCGCGCGCGTTGCCCGATGCTACTTTAAGCTTTGCGTCGGGGCGCCAGGATGGCCTGCTTCACTCCTTGCGTGTCGATGGCCGCGTAACCATTGTCAATTTTATTTATACCCGCTGCCTGACGTTGTGTCTGGTTATGGGCTCAGAGTTCCAGCAAATGCAAGCGGCGATCTTTCAGCATGGCATGGAGCATCGAATACGACTGTTAAGCATCAGCTTCGACCCCGCCGATACCTCTGAAGAACTGGCGCGCTACGCTCGCAGCCAGCATGCCGATCCACGTGTATGGCAGTTTGCGGCGGCCGTGGGCGGTGCTGAGCGCCGTGCCCTGCTGGCCGCATTTGGCATAGTCGTCGTTCCAGCTCCTTTAGGGCAGTTTGTGCACAATGCGGCCTATCACATTGTGGGGGCCGATGGCCGCCTCGCACGCATTATCGATTTCAACACGCCCCAATTGGTGCTCCCGCAGGCGCAGGCCGAGGTCGGCACGCTAGCCACTGCAGCGGCAGCCACTGCACCGCGCCCATGAGAGCCCCTGCCTTTCTTGCCGGGTCAAGTCCGGCTGCGCATTATGGTCTGGCAAGCGCTATTTTGTTGTCGCTGGCGGTTATTTTCGTGCAACCGCTTACCAGCTCGATGGTGCTGCATATGTTGGTGCACATCCCTGTCATATTGTTTGCCGGGATGTGCGCGGCACAGGCGCTGGCTAAATCCCGGCGCCTCGCCTGCTGGCCCGAGTTTTTTCGAAGGGCCTTGCAGCAGTATCGGCAATTCGATGAGTTCGGTGTGCCTGGACTGTTGTTGGCTAGTTTGGCGGCTGCTTACTGGATGCTTCCCAAAGCCCTGGATCAAGTGCAGGTGTCCTTAGTGGCTAGCGTCTTTAAGTTTTTGCTGCTATTCCTGCTGGGAATGGTGCTGCTGGATTCGCTAAAACGATCCAATGTGGTCATAAAGTTGTTTTTTTTGGGCGGCTTTTGCTGGATGTCGGCGGCGGTGGGTCTTTTGTATCAGAGCGATTCGGTGCGCCTGTGCAATTTCTATTTGCCTGACGATCAGGTCATTGCAGGGCGCTGCTTAGTGGCGCTGTCAATAGTGTTACCCTTGCTTTGGCTGGCTGTCTCGATGAAGGTCGTTCGGCGGTTTCTAAGCCACTAGCAGTGTGAGCCGTGTCTTTTTAAAGAGCAACTATGGTCAAGCCGTTTACGATGTCGGGCTCCGCCCACTTTCTGCGGCGCGAGAATCGCGTTGACAATGCTTTGTCCGAGATCGGACGTGCCCTGCAGGTACTCGGTGGAACGGTCGTCGCGGCCCGGCCTAATCCGGCGGGCAAGCCCATTGTTGCACCGCCTCAGATGTCTCCAACAGAGCAAAAGCACGCGGCTGGGCTTATGCGGGTTAACCATGTAGGAGAGATTTGTGCACAGGCTTTGTATCGTGGACAGGCGATTTTTTGCGGCGATGCACAAATCAGACAATTATTCGGGCAGGCCGCCGGCGAAGAGCTGGACCATTTGGCCTGGTGTCAGGATCGGCTACGAGAGTTGAATAGCCGCCCAAGTTATCTGAATCCGCTCTGGTATGCCGGCTCTTTTACTCTTGGGGTGGTGGCCAGTTGTGCGCCTCGTTCAAAAAATCTCGGTTTTATGGCAGAAACAGAATCTCAGGTGGAGCAGCACCTAAATCGACATTTAAAAGAGCTTCCCAGCCAGGATGAGCGTTCGCGGCGGATAGTCGAGCAGATGCGTCACGATGAAATTGGCCATCGCACCAAGGCTGAAGAACAGGGGGGCCGCTCATTGCCTGGGCCTGTTCGTCTGGTCATGCGCGCCATGGCGAAAGTGATGACCTTCACCGCATATCGGGTCTAGGGTAAATACTTATTTGTAATGAAACATTAATGGAAGACAAGACAGCGTTTTACTAGGCGACTCGGTGTAAAAAAGCAACGGATGCGTTTACTTGCACATTTTTTAGTGATTGATCTTGCATCGCACAAAAAATCTCTATACAATTTAGTTATCGGATGTCGAAACGTGATTGCAGAGGGAAAACCCCAACCACGTGGTCTCAAGCCTAGTGCTTTAGTAGCCTGACATGCCACGGTTGTCTCCTCCACCCTCCTCCTTTGGTGGATTTAGCCCGAGATCTTACGATCTCGGGCTTTTTTTTATTTTTTTAGTATATGGCTATCAGGGGTATTGATCGGGGTGCTTAAGGTAGATACGCAGTATGATCTTTTTGTTGCATTTATTACTGCGCTTGCCTGCGGCTTTTTATCAATTCATCGGATAATGGCTGTATTCAATCGTGCATGGGAGTTTTGTGGCCGCGCATCAAACTTGGGACTCGGTAACCTGGCTTTATATTTGTATAGTGGCGTTTACGATCGGTGGGCTAATCGTGGCCTCCGAGCGTTGGCACGGCGCCTTTACCGGGGACTCCGATCTTCATAAACCGCAGGCTTCGCATTCGCGTTCAACGCCGCGGGTAGGAGGGCTGGCGGTGTTGGCGGGTAGTCTGGCCGGCCTGCTGGTGCTTGGCCCGCGCAATATGACGCTTACCTGGTTGTGGCCGGTTTTATTTATTGCCGCCATGCCTGTCTTCGTGGCGGGTTTGCTCGAAGACATTACTAAAGACATTGGTTCGGGCAAGCGTTTGCTGGCTGCTTTTGCATCGGCGGCGATCGCGTGGTGGCTGTTGGGAGGGGTTTCTAGAGTAGGGCTGCCCGCAGTGGATTGGGTTCTGGGCTTCTGGCCCATATCGCTAATATTCACCGTGGTGGCGGTCGGCGGCTGTACGCATGCCCTG
>JBDTLC010000033.1:0-8020 GCA_039935015.1 Paralcaligenes sp.
TTCGCCAGCGTACTGCAATTGGACGGGGCAGCCATCAAGTCGCTACGAATCACCGATACTTACTCGCTGCACCGTGTGGTCTACGGCCTATACGAAGATAGACGCGGCCCCGAAGAAAAGTCGGCCAGCCATCCCAGCGGCATACTCTACGCGGACCAAGGCAGTGACTCCAAGGGGCGCAAGATTTTGATGCTGGCCAATCGAGAGCCGGCCAGCGGCAAAAATAGCCACCACGGTGTTCTTCACAGCAAAATCATACCTGACGGGTTCCTCGCCCATCGGAATTATCGTTTTAAAATCATTGTCAACCCGACTACGCGCGACCGCGCCAGTCGAAAACTTTTACCCGTTAAGGGGCGTGACGCCATCGCCCAATGGTTTTTCGAACGCGCCAGCACGAGTTGGGGGTTTCGAGTCTTGCGTGAACACTTACAAGTCGGCCGCATCGACGTTTTGCAATTCAAAGGCAAAGATCGACAACCCATCACACTGGCGCAGGCACTGTTGCAGGGCCAACTGGAAGTTTTGGATTCAAACAGATTTACACAAAGTTTTAGCCATGGCATCGGCCGAGGCCGTGCCTTTGGTTGTGGATTGCTTCAAATCGTGCCGCTTTACGACAACCTCTTCGCCTGAAAAGAGCACTGGATAATGAACAACCCCTATACCAACACCCGCATCGAGTATCACATCCTTCAGTCATTTCCCGTTACGTGTCTGAATCGCGACGACGTGGGCGAACCCAAAACGGCCATCGTCGGCGACGTGACGCGTGCTCGCGTTAGTTCGCAATGCTGGAAAAGACAAGTGCGGCTGGCCTTACCGTCGTTTGGAGTCAAACTGGCGACACGCACCAAGCACGTTGAATCTCTCTTCGCAAATGCCTGTCAAAATCTGGGAGCTGACGAATCAGCGGCAGAGGCTTGTGGCAAAAAAATGGCCGATGCACTAATCGATGACACGCTGCTATTCATCAGTGACTCCGAGTCGGCAGCCTTCGCCAGCTATGCGCACGAGCTCAAATTCAACAGCGAAAAGCTCAAAGATAAAGATCTCGCCAAAATCTCCAGAAAGGTCATCAACCCTGCGGTGGATGCGCTGGACATCGCGCTGTTCGGCCGTATGGTGGCCAAGGCGACAGACATGAACATCGAAGCCGCTGCTTCGTTCTCACACGCGATTTCCACGCATAAGGTCAGTAACGAAGTAGAATTCTTCACCGCGCTTGATGACCTGCAAGAGGACCCCGGCTCCGCGCACATGGGAAGCCTGGAATTCAACTCTGCCACCTACTACCGCTACATAAGTCTCGACCTCGGACAACTGGCGCAGACCCTGGAGGCAGAAGATCTGAGGCAAGCCATCGCAACCTTCACGCAGGCGTTATTCATCGCCATCCCCGGCGCTCGCCAGACGACTCTATCGGGAGCCTGTCCCTGGGAATTCGCGCGAGTGCTGGTTCGCAAGGGGCAGCGCTTGCAGGTGTCTTTTGAAAACCCTATCAAGGCGCGTGGAAACGGCTATCTCCAACCCAGTATCGAGGCGCTGAAAGCCTATCTGGACAAGAAAGAAAAACTGTTTGGGTCTCTCTTTGGCAAGCTTGCCGGCTACGACTGGGGTGAAGACGAGAGTTTCAGTATCGACGCTCTCACCGCAGCGCTTCAAAGCCATGTTCAGTGATGTTCACCATGAACGATCCCTATCTGCTGCTCTGGCTAGAGGCACCGCTGCAGTCCTGGGGGCACGACTCTAAATTTGGACGGCGCGGAAGTCTGGATTTTCCCACCAAATCGGGCGTGCTCGGGCTACTGTGCTGCGCACGCGGCAAAGGGGGCGAGGAACGAGATTGGCTGGCCGCCTGGGCAGATCTGGATATGCGGGCAGTCGCCTACGTCTCGCAAGACAACCAAGGAAAACCCCTGCCACGGCAACCGCTCATGCGCGACTTCCAGATGGTCGGTAGTGGCTACGATGACCAAGACCCGTGGCAGACCTTACTGATTCCCAAAACGAGCGAAGGCAAAAAAGCAGTCGGCGGTGGGACCAAGATGACTTACCGCTACTACCTGCAAGACATGGCCTATGCGGTCGCCCTTCAGGCTCCAGCCGACTTGGTCAACGACGCGGCCACCGCATTGCAATCCCCGGCCTGGGATCTCTACTTGGGGCGTAAGTGTTGCGCGCCAAGTGAGTTTATCTTTCAGGGTATTTATGCCGATGCGAAGCGGGCGCTGCAAGCAGGCGGTAAGCTCGCGCACGAAAAACAACGCACTGCTGTACTGCGGGTTCTGCAAGGCGAACACGAGGGCGACATACTGACGCTCAACGACGTACCCTTGCAATTCGGCCCACATAAAAAATACCGTGACCGGCGCGTTACAGTACAGAGTCAGCCACATTCAGAAGCGTTCGACGCAGCGCCTAATTACATCTAATTCCATTTCTAAATTAATTGTGAACGAGAAGGCGGAGCGCAGACAGTGCTTGTTTTACGGCCAGCGAAACCGACAAAGTACACGATTGAGTTAGAAATGGAATAATATGCGCCGGAGAGCCCTTTAACAATATAGTGCAGTCTTCCCCACACCCGTGGGGGTGTTTCCAGATAGTGTGTACGTATTTCGCCTGTCACCAAGTATTCCTCACCGTCGTGGGGGTGTTTCTTATTCACAAAATGAACTAGATGCCTGGAACCGGTCTTCCCCACATCCGTGGGGGTGTTTGTTAGACAGAGATACAGGGCACGATGCAGATGACGCCCGCCAGCGCATTTTCCAAGATGCCTATTTCTTGTTGCTGCCTAATGCGTCTCGAACGCTATTACCGGCTTCGTCGATCTTCTTCCCCGCCTGGACCGACGCGCTGTCGAGTGCCGAGCCAGCTTGGCCTACGGCCTTATCGATGGCCTTACCGGCCTTTTCAGCCGGGCCTTCTTGCTTTTGGCAGGCCGCAAGTGCCGTGAGCATGGCTGTTGTAACTAAAACTGAACCTAATGTCTTTGCATATTGCACTATCGTTCTCTCGTTTGTAATGCAGGAATTCGACGACCCAATGTAAGGTTGATCATTTTCCAACCTGGTTGCCAATGATCCCGCCGACTGCGGCGCCGCCAAGTGTGCCCAGCGTACTACCGCCTGTTAGAACAGCACCAGCAACTCCGCCTACCCCTGCGCCAACGGCCGTATCGGTGCCGCGTCGGGACATGCCCGAACAGCCCGTCATACCTACAATAATGAGCATGGCAGCCACCGCTACACAGATGCTTCGAATGTTACCCATGAAAATACCCCTAGTCCGCTACGAGGACGACATGTTGCGATTAGTTTTAAAAATTTACGGTGAAGAATCACCGTATTTCTGAACTGCGCTAGAGTAACAGAACCCAGCCCTACTGTATGTCTGGTGACGAACACAGCGAAACTATGTGCGACACGACTACGGGCATGACGGGCGGCCAATCAGGTAAATCGCCTTAAAAAAGCAAAACCCAGTCGCCTTCCAACTGGGTTTTGCTTTAGATTTGACGAGAAAGCCGCTTGAGCGATCAATAGATCACTGTGACCCGATAAGCCTGATCTTGCTTATCGCGTGTACCCACGACGTGCCACCCTGACACCTCTACCGGGGTCGTCACGACCTGCTGCAGGACTTCATTTTTGCAGTTGCCTTTCGAAGCGACAACACTCGCAGGCAATACCTCACATTTTTCCAAAACACTAACCTTTATCTGAAATGGCTCCGATTTAATTTCAACCTGCTCTGCGCCCACAGTCTGAGCGCACAGAAGCAAAACTACCCCAATTACTAAGCCAAGCCCGTTTCTTCCCATTATAAAAATACGTTCTGCCTTCATTCCAACCACCTTTAATTGCTTCTAATCACTAAGTCCAATTCAGCACGGACCACCCTCATGACGCCCGGTGTATCAGAAAATCTTTAGCTACTCGGGCAAAGCGCGCCATTAACATATTTACATTTAATCGCGATACGAATGTATGGATAACGACAGCTTTTATGGAATATTTAATTTATTTTAAGTTTTTATTATCAAAATACAACAACAATCGCATTAATGCTGGAGGAAAAAGGAGTTAGAAAGATCAAGTATGGGTAAAGCGCAAGCTATAGAAATAGTATTTATTCAATGATATTAAATACTTAAAGTATAAGTACGGAAGAAACTATCTGTTGGTAAGTCGGCTTGAAATGGCCCAATAGAAACATTACTGTAATTGGTAGAAATATTACATTAATGTCAATTTACTAGGCATCGATCGAGTAAGCGAAAATTTCTTGCGCGATGCCGGCTACCTGCGAGGCATGGCAGGCAAGCGATCTGGAAGATTGGGACTGCCCCGCTGTTAAATGGGCATCGCCGCAATGGTTTGCGCCATGGCTGCAGTCAACCGCTTGGCATAAGGGACATGCAGAAACTCATTGGGCCCATGCGCATTCGACTGAGGCCCCAAAACGCCACACACCATGAATTGCGACTTCGGAAACCCTTTTTGCAGCAAACTCATCAGCGGTATGGTGCCTCCCTGCCCAATGTATCCACAAGGTGCGCCATAGTATTGCTGCGAAGCCGCGTCCAGCGCTTCGTGCAGCCACGCGGCCGATTCCGGCGCATTCCATCCCGTGGCAACGCCCTGATCGGGCCTGAACAACACCTTAGCGTTATAGGGCGCGTCTGACTCAAGCAACGACTTCAGCTCTTGGGCGGCCGCCACCGCATCGACTAAGGGCGGCAAACGCAAGGACAGCTTGAATGCAGTGCGCGGGCGCAGCACGTTGCCTGCACTGGACAGCGGCGGCAACCCCTCTGCCCCCGTCACCGACAAAGTCGGCTTCCAGCTACGGTTGAGCAAGGCTTGTTCAGGCTCGGTTGTCATGGGCAACACCAAGCCGCCTTGCGCACCGCAACTCCAGGGGAAGCGGTTCCAGACTTCGTCTCCGAGAATGCGCGCCGCCGCGTGCACTTGTTCAATGCGGTCGGCCGGAATGTCGCAATGAAAGCTGTGTGGTAGCAAGCGGCCCGTAGCACTTTCTTCCAGCCGGTCGAGCAAATGCCGCAAGATACGGAAGCTCGACGGCACTACGCCGCTAGAGTCGCCCGAATGCACGCCATCGTCGAGCACCTGCACTTCTAGCGTGCCGGCGACCAGACCTCGCAACGATGTCGTCATCCACAGTTGATCGTAATTGCCCGCCCCCGAATCCAGGCAAACGACCAGAGCCACAGGGCCCATGCGATCGCGCAACGCCTCGACATAGGGCAGCAGATCGTAGCTTCCCGACTCTTCGCAGGTTTCGATCAACCCAACACAGCGTGGACGCGGAATATTTTGCTTGTCCAGGGACAATATCGCTGTAAGCGACGCATAGACGGCGTACCCATCGTCGGCGCCCCCGCGACCATAGAGCTTGTCGTTTTCATACTTGGGTGTCCACGGCCCTAACCCCGAACGCCACCCCGAAAACTCCGGCTGCTTGTCAAGGTGGCCATACATCAGCACCGTATCGCCGTTATCTTTGCGAGTAGCGGGCGACTCGAAATAAATGACGGGCGTACGGCCCGGCAGGCGAACTACCTCGAGCGTAAGATTCGATACCTTTTGCGCTTGCACCCATTGCGCGGCATCGCGCACAACGCGATCAATATAAGCATTTTTGACCCAATCGGCATCAAACGCCGGGCTTTTGGCGGGAATGGCAATGTAATCGGTCAGCGCGGGAATAATCTCGCGGTCCCATTTTTCGTCTACGAAAGCTTGCAAGGCTTGCGGATCCAGAACTGGAGGCAAGGTGTCATTGGGGACGCGGGCGTTCATTGTTTTTCCTCATCGAAGGCTGTCTCTCCAATTTTAAACCCAACTCCATCTCTTGCGCCGGTACGTGAATGCTACAATCCATGCCCTCCTACACGGCTTTCTATCGCCCTGCCCGAACATACACTACGGGCCCAGGGCCTACATCAATGATTATTCTCAAGAACGTGACCTTGCGTCGCGGCAGCAAAGTACTGCTCGACAGCACTTCAGTTACGCTCAATCCCGGTGAAAAAACAGGCCTAGTTGGCCGCAACGGCGCGGGCAAATCGTCACTGTTCGCGGTGCTCAATGGCACGCTGCATGAAGACGGCGGCGAATTCTCTATTCCCGCGCAATGGCGCATGTCGCAAGTTGCGCAGGACATGCCCGAAACCGCCCAAAGCGCCACGAATTTCGTGGTCGACGGCGACACGCTTTTATTGGCCGCTCAGGCCGGCGTGGATGCCGCGCTGGCGGGCGACGATGGCATGCAAATGGCGCATGCCTATATGGCACTGTATGATGCGGGCGCGCACGATGCCCCGGCACGCGCGCAGGCTCTGATTTTAGGCCTGGGCTTTAGCGTCGCCGAGCTCGACAAGCCCGTAAATAGCTTTTCGGGAGGCTGGCGCATGCGTCTGCAACTGGCGCGCGCACTGATGTGCCCGTCCGATTTGCTCTTGCTCGACGAGCCTACGAACCACCTGGATCTGGACGCGTTGGTGTGGCTGGAGGCATGGCTGAAAAACTATGCAGGCACCATGGTTGTCATTAGTCACGACCGCGAATTCCTCGATGCCGTGACCGGCGTTACGCTGCACATTGATCATGGCAAGCTGGTGCGCTACAGCGGCAATTACAGCAAATTTGAAGACATGCGCGCCGAGCAAATGTTGCTGCAACAGGCAGCGGCGGCCAAGCAGCAGGAAAAAGCTGCACACCTGCAAAAGTTTATCGATCGCTTCAAAGCGAAAGCCAGCAAGGCCAAACAGGCGCAAAGCCGCGTCAAGGCGCTTGAGCGCATGGAAAAAATTGCGCCAATTCTGGCTGATGCAGACTTCCAGTTCGAATTCAAAGAACCCTTCAATCTGCCCAACCCCATGCTGGCGATGTCCGGCGCAAATTTCGGCTACCCGCCGCCCGATAATGCCGCGCCCGACGTCGCCTCGACGGTGATCGTGCAAAACATCAATCGTTCTGTTCTGGCAGGCCAACGAATCGGTATCTTGGGCGCCAACGGCCAGGGCAAGTCAACCTTTGTGAAAACCATTGCCGGCGCATTGCAACCCATTGCGGGCGAGGTGATCCGGGGCAAAGGTTTGAATATTGGTTATTTTTCCCAACAAGAACTCGACGTCTTGCGCCCAGGCGATACGCCGCTAGAGCACATGTTCAGACTGGTGCGCGATACGCCAGCCAGTGTGCGGCCAAGCGCCATGGACTGTCGCGAACAAGGCTTGCGCAACTTTCTGGGCACCTTCAATTTCAGCGGCGACATGGTTAAACAGACCGTGGGCAGCATGAGTGGCGGTGAAAAAGCGCGACTGGTATTGTGCATGATTGTCTGGCAACGCCCCAATCTGCTGCTGCTCGATGAGCCGACCAACCATCTGGACCTGGCCACCCGTGAGGCGTTGAGCGTCGCCTTGAACGAATTCGAGGGCTCGGTGATGCTGGTCAGCCACGATCGCGCGTTGCTGCGCGCGGTGTGCGACGAATTCTGGCTAGTATCGCACGGTAGCATGAGAGACTTTGACGGAGACCTGGACGATTACCAGGTTTACCTACTGGACGAAGCGCGCCGCCGTCGCGAAACGGCAAGCACCGCGCAAAGGAAGTCGTAGCAGCGGTCTATCTCGACATTATTTTTGTTGACAACGGATGCTGGCAGCCACAAGGGTTGCCATGTCGCGCCGCTACCACGTCACACCCCAATATCCTCGTTCCACAGCTCTGGCTTGGCAGCAATGAAATCGCGCATCAACGCCATGCAGGTTTCGTCTTGCAACGTTTCTACCTGTACGCCACGCTCGCGCAACAAGGCTTCGTCTCCCATGAATGTGCGGTTTTCACCCACGACAACCTTCGGAATTCCATAAAGCAATATGGCGCCGCTGCACATCGGACATGGCGAAAGAGTCGTGTACAACACGGACTCGCGGTACACGCGTGCCGGCTGACGACCCGCGTTCTCGAAGGCGTCCATTTCG
>JBDTLC010000034.1:0-13306 GCA_039935015.1 Paralcaligenes sp.
GGCGTTGACCGCTGCAGTCGTTGTTTGCAGCGGGCTGGGCTTTTCGGCCAGCGCCATGGCCGATTATCCCGATCATCCAATTCGGATGATCGTCGGCTTTTCGGCCGGGGGCACCACGGATGTCGTGGCCCGTATTGTCGCCAAAGAGATCAGCCAAGAGTTGGGGCAGTCTGTCGTGGTCGATAATCGCCCTGGCGCAGGCAGCAACATCGGGACTGAAATGGCAGCCCGCGCTCAGCCCGACGGCTATACCCTGTATATGGTGGCGGTGACCAGTGCAATCAATCAAACCCTGTACAAAAACATACATTTCAATCTGGTCAAAGACTTTGCGCCGGTTGCTCTGGCAGCCAAGGTACCCAACGTGCTGGTGGTCAATCCTCAACTGCCCGTGCATAGCGTAAAGGAATTGGTCGAGTATGCTAAAGCACACCCGGGCAAACTCAATTTTGCCTCCTCTGGTACGGGAACATCTATACATATGGCCGGGGAACTGTTCAAACAATCGGCGGGCATAGATGCACTACACGTGCCTTACAAAGGCAGTGCGCCGGCCTTGACCGATCTGATGGGCGGTCAGGTTCAATTCATGTTCGACAATATGCCTTCGGCATGGCCTCATGTGAAGGCGGGCAAGCTGCGCGCCTTGGCGGTAACGACCAGTGAGCGCTCCAAAACGGCGCCCGATTTACCGACGATGCAGGAATCTGGCTTTCCTGGTTTTGACGTCGCTTCGTGGTTTGGAGTGCTCGCGCCCAAGGGCACGCCGGTCGCCGTTGTCGACAAGCTCAATGCAGCGATTGAGAAGGGGTTGTACAAGAGCGACGTTCAGGAGCGCCTCAAGGGTTTGGGCGCCGTTACCGTCAAGACGACGCCGGCAGAGTTCGGCGAGTTCATTGAGTCTGAAGTCGTCAACTGGGCCAAGGTTGTCAAGGCCTCCGGCGTGACCGTCGATTGATCTTGCATAGCCTATCGCTCATGACGTGGTAGCCCTTGTGGCTGCCATGTCATTTGAAGCCAAACCCCGTTTTATTCAACCATGCGGTTCAGACGCTCGACATCTAGCGGTGGTTGGCCGTTTTCGACTCGCTGGCCAAGTTCTTCCATGGCCTTGCATAGCTTGCCGATGCGGCGTTCTTGGCTGGCAGCGTGGTCAATCAGTTCGTGCAGCACCTTGGTCAGCGGATCGACATTATTCTGATCGACCGCATACGGAGCAAACCCGTCGGCGCCCCGGCCGGTTTGTTCATCTGGCGGGTTTCGCAGCAAGTCTTGCAAAGGCCGGGCATCCCAGGTTGATTCGCAAGGCGAAGGCCCGATGTCGTTGACGTCTGCGGTGCGTGGTTCGTCGGTGTAATTGGGTGTGGTGAGCGGCGATCCGCTGTTTGCGGCGCTTTGAGGCTGCTCGCGATCTGGCTTGCTTTGGTTGGCAGCATTTTTGACAATGATGCGCGCTGGGTTACCCACTGCGGTGGCGCCGGCGGGAACCGGTTTGACTACCACTGCGTTGGATCCGATGTGGGCCTCGGCACCCACAGTAAAGCCGCCGAGGATTTGCGCACCTGCGCCTACCACCACGCCGCGCTCCAGGGTAGGGTGGCGCTTTTCGCCTTTGTAGAGCCGTGTCCCCCCCAGCGTGACACCCTGGTAAATGGTGCAGTCGTCGCCAATGACTGCTGTTTCGCCGATAACCACCCCGAATCCGTGATCGATAAATACCCGGCGACCGATTTGTGCCCCCGGGTGAATCTCGATGCCCGTCAGCAGACGCCCTATATGGGATGTGAAACGCCCCAGCCACAGCCAATTACGGCGCCATAGCGCATGCGCCAGGCGATGTATCAGGATGGCGTGCAGGCCCGGGTAGCAGGTGAGAATCTCGATGCGGCTGCGAGCGGCGGGGTCGCGCTCGAGAATACAAGAGATGTCTTCGCGAAGTTGATTCAGCATAATGGTGGAATTTTACCGTTTCCCGGCCGTCTTGATCATGGCCGTGCACAGGCCACGCAACATATCGGCTTCGTCATTACTAAGCGCGTTGCGGGCCAGCATATGGCGCATGCGGGGCATCAGCTTTTTGGGGTGTTGCGGGTCGAGAAACTGCACACTGATCAGTGCTTGCTCCCAGTGCGCCATCAGCGCCTGGATTTTTTCGCCCGATGCAGGTTCGTTGCCGGTTTGTGGGTGACCGTGGGTGACAGGTAGCAGCGGTAAGGAGGCGTCGAGCGCGAGCGCGTAACGCATCTCCCAGGCGGCCAGTTGGAGGGCTTGAGCGACGTTTAGCGAGCTGTATTCCGGATTGGCTGGAATATGGCAAATACGCTGGCACAGCGCGATATCGTCATTGGTAAGCCCGGAGCGTTCGGTGCCCAGTACAATAGCGACTTGTCCGTCAGGGTGGAGGTTCAAATGTTCGCAGCTCAGGCCGGCGGCCTGACGTATATCGCAAGCTGGCGGCCCCAGCATCCGCGCCCTGGCCGTCAGCGCGAAGGCCAGGGTCGCCGACCCCAGAGCTTGGGCCAGAGTAGGGACGATGGCCACCGAAGCAAGTACGTCGCCTGCGCCGCTGGCCAATGAATGGGCTTCGGGCAGGTCAAGTACATCGGCGTAGCGCGGCGCCACCAGACATAAATCGTGAAACCCCATTGTTTTGATGGCGCGTGCCGCGGCGCCGACGTTGCCCGGGTGACTGGGGTGAACCATAATGAAGCGAACGCGAGAAAATGCCTGAGTCATTTAAAATAGCTGTTTTAGCGATGTGGCCCGAGTTGTTCAGGCCTTGTTTATAGCCAAATATGGCTAATTGTGTACCTTCGATCTTTTTGTTTAATACGGAATTTTATGCACCCGATGCTCAATACCGCCATTAAGGCGGCACGCCGTGCTGGCACGATTATCAACCGCGCCAGTCTCGATCTGGAGCGCTTGCAAGTAGCGCGCAAAGGGCCTAAAGATTATGTCACGGAAGTCGATCAAGCGGCGGAAGAGGCGATTATCGACATTTTACGCACGGCTTACCCGAGCCATGGTTTTCTGGGAGAAGAGTCGGGCGTTCATCTGGCTCCGGGTCAAAACGGAGACGAGTCGTGTGAATTTCAATGGGTTATAGACCCCTTAGACGGCACGACCAATTTCATTCACGGCTTTCCCGTCTACGCCACGTCGATTGCTCTGCTCCATCGTGGTCAGGTAACCCAGGCAGTCATTTACGATCCGTCACGCAACGAAATGTTTACCGCCAGCCGGGGCGGGGGCGCCTTTATGAACGATCGACGTATTCGTGTGTCGGGCCAAATTCGCTATTACGACGCGTTGCTTAGCGCTCATGTGCCCGGTTCGGCCGGAGGCAATACAATATCGGACCGTTTTACCGGCCTGTTGTCTGAATGCGCCAGTGCGCGTCGCGTTGGGTCCACTGTGCTAGATTTAGCGTACGTAGCGAGCGGTCGTTTTGACGGCTTTTGCGGCGTTAATATAAAGCCGTGGGATATGGCTGCGGGTAGCTTGCTGGTGCTTGAGGCGGGTGGGCTGATCGCAGATTTCGATGGCGAACAAGGCTGGATGGAAAGTGGCGACGTGCTCGCTGGCAGCCCCAAGATATTTACCCAGATGATGGCCCATATTCATTCTTGAAGCGGCGTGTGCGCCGGGGCCCGTTGCCCCACAGGCGCGCCACGCGGATCGACAGTAATCAATTTTTTGTCACTAATGGAGCACCCTGATGGAGTGGATGCTGGACCTGTCTTCATGGGTCGGCTTGTTAACCCTGGTTGTACTTGAAATTGTCCTGGGGATTGATAATTTAGTTTTTATTGCCATTCTGGTGGAAAAGCTGCCGCCTGCCCAGCGCGATCGCGCTCGGGTATTGGGTTTGTCGCTGGCGCTGCTCATGCGCTTGTTGCTGCTTGCGGTCATGTCCTGGTTGGTCAAGCTCACCACACCCTTGTTTTCGATTGGCGACATGGGCTTTTCGGGGCGTGATCTGATTCTGATTGCGGGCGGTTTTTTTCTGATTTTCAAAGGTACGCTAGAGCTGCACGACCGTATCGACGGCCACAGTGTGAATATGTCGGGCTCCCGTTTGCATGCGGATTTTTGGGTGATCGTCGCGCAAATAGTGATTCTCGATGCGGTGTTCTCGATCGACGCGGTAATCACCGCCGTAGGTATGGTGGATCATCTGGCCATCATGATGTTGGCCGTGACGATTGCCATCGGCATAATGCTGGTGGCCTCCAAGCCCCTTACGCATTTTGTCAATGCACATCAAACCGTCGTCGTGCTGTGCCTGGGGTTTTTGTTGATGATCGGCTTTTCGCTGCTGGCAGAAGGCTTCGACTTCCCGGTACCCAAAGGTTATCTGTATGCCGCTATCGCGTTTTCGGTTGGTATTGAATTCCTGAATCAATTGGCGCGGCGTAATCTGCGTCGCGCCGATGCACGCCGGCCCATGCGTGTACGAACTGCCGAAGGCGTCATGCGCCTGCTGGGCAAACGTCCCATAGAAGGTCCAATGCAAGAGGCTCAGGTGTCAGATGAGCCTGTGCAGGGGTTTGGCGTCGAAGAGCGCAATATGGTCAGCGGTGTATTAACATTGGCCGATCGCACTATTCATTCGATCATGACACCACGCTCCGATATTTCCTGGGTCAATCTGGACGAAGATCCGGACGTTTTGCGCCAGCAGATATCCAAGGCGCCACACAGCTTTTTTCCGGTGTGCCGCAGTGAGCTCGATGAGGTCATCGGGATAGGTCGCGACAAAGAAATGATTGCCGATCTGATTACTCACGGCAACATCAGGGTGTCGCGCTTGCGCGACCCCATCATTGTGCATGAGTCGATAGGCGTCCTGCGTTTAATGGAAACCCTGAAGCGTTCTCGCGGCCAGTTGGTGCTGGTGACCGATGAATTCGGTGAAATCGAAGGGGTCGTCACGCCCATTGATGTTTTCGAGACTATAGCGGGTGAGTTTCCCGACGAAGACGAAACACCTGACATTATTGCTGAAGGCGAGGATCGCTGGCGTGTCGATGGTGCGGCCGACCTGCATCATTTGGAACAGATCCTCAATACAGAAGGGCTGGTCGATGAAGAAGAGGGCTACTCCACCTTGGCAGGCTATTTGCTGGAGCGTTTTGGGCATTTGCCGGCGCCTGGGGCCATCTGCGAATTGAAGCAGCCTTACGCCACGTTCGAATTTAAAGTGGTTCGCCTGGATGGTCGCCGCATTGCGACGGTGCAAATTGAACGCCAGCCGGTCATCGATGATGAGTCTCAGGGAGATTAAACCTGTCTGGCGTCATCGATGCGCTGCCTGGCGGATAGCTAAATTGGGCTCCGCTCTGGTTGATGCACAGCCAGCCGCCGCGTGGTGGTTGAGCATGGTCGTAATCCCAATCGGGCAATACGATCCGCGTACAGCTTTGTGCACCGATCTGCACCGAATGAATGGCCGGACGGTGAGTGTGGCCGTGCACCATCATGTGGATGCCTGAGGCGTTGAATGCGTGTGCGATGGTGTGGGGCGCCACATCCATAATGTGCATGGACTTGTCGTGGTTGGCGGCCATGCTACGGCTTCGCGCCCACTGAGCGATCTTGCGGCGCAGGTTCAAATTCAGTGACAGGAACAGGCGCTGCACGACCGGATTGCGTACGATGCGCCGAAAACGCTGGTAGGCGTGGTCGTCGGTGCAATATTCGTCGCCGTGGCTAAGCAGTATGTCGCCAAAGTCGGTAACCAGGCAGCACGTGTCAGGCAGTAAACGGGCACCCAGATGTTGTGCTAACTGGGGGCCCATCAGAAAGTCGCGGTTTCCTCGCCCTAGCCATAGCGGTATGGTCGTGGCGACCTGGTTAAGTTTTTGCAGAGTTTGCGCCAGCCATGAGGGCGGCGCGTTCAGCGCCAGATCGTCGCCGATCCAGGCGTCGAAAACATCGCCACATAAAAGCAGCGAATCGGCCTGCGTGCGGGCTTGGTCAAGAAAAGCGTGAAAGACGCGCTGTGTGGCAGGCGTTTGGGGCCCCAGATGAATGTCTGAAGCGAGCCAGATTGGGCCCGCGAGCCGCAGCTTATTCAACGACCGTTGCTTTCTCGATCACCACGTCTTCAACGGGCACATCTTGATGGAAGCCCTTGTTGCCGGTTTTGACTGCCTTGATTTTGTCGACCACGTCGGTCCCTTCGACAACCTTGCCAAATACCGTGTAGCCCCAGCCATTGGGCGTAGGCGCGGTGTAGTTCAAAAATTCGTTGTTGGCCACATTAATGAAAAACTGTGCGGTGGCCGAGTGCGGGTCACTGGTGCGTGCCATAGCCAGCGTGTACATATCGTTTTTGAGGCCGTTGTTGGCTTCGTTGTCGACCGGCGCGTGGGTTTGCTTTTGCTTCATGCCCGGTTCGAATCCGCCGCCCTGAACCATGAAGTTGCTGATGATGCGGTGAAAAATCGTGCCGTCGTAAAAACCTTCATTGACGTAAGAGAGGAAATTCGCTACCGTTTTAGGAGCCTTTTCGGCGTCCAGTTCGATAACCATGTCGCCCATGTTGGTGTGTAGTTTGACGCGAGGATTTGTGCTCATTACAGGTTTGCCTTGAGTGGGGATTGAAGACGCTGCCTGCGCCACGCCGCCCGATGCCAGGGCCAGCGACATTGCGCAAACAAGACTAAATATGCGTGCTGAATGGCTCAGGACGCGGGTAGTAAGAGATAGAATTTTCATTGAAGTGGCGTGGTGTCCATTTACGGCGATTCGGGTTGTTTTTGCAGTATGGCCTGAGTTTGTTCGGCCTTGCTGCGCGCGCTTGATATGCCCGATTGGGCCGCGCTATTGAACGATTGATGGGCGAGCATAAGCTGCACTTCCCCCATATTGGCTTTGGCGGTAGGATAATTGGGGTTGGCCGCGAGCGCCATCTGCAAGGCATCGCGGGCCATTTCCAGTTTGCCTTGTTTAATATACAAGGCCGCCAGATTATTCCAGGGTTCGGGTAGCTCAGGGTAAAGCGTGGTCATGTCGCGGTAGGTCTTGATGGCTTCGTTGGTGCGTCCAAGGGCCGCAAATGCACGTGCATGCAGAAACAGCAACTGCACGTCAGTACCTACCATATAGCCGGCTTGCTCTTGGGCCAGGCGCTTTTCGATAATGTCCAGAGCAGCCTGATTCCGCCCCTGGTTAAGCATGGTGCTGATGCGATCGGTAATTTGTGATGAAGTCAGCGGAATATCGGTGTCGACGCTGGGCGTCAGTGCCTCGAGCACATTGGCCAGAGCCTGCCAGCCGCCGTCTTTGGCAGGAACCTCTGGAAAGAGCTTGCCACCCGAGGCGGCGCTGCGTCGATTGTCCAGGCGCACCGAGAGCGGCAAGGATTGTGGCACCATGGCACGCGGGCTGCC
This sequence comes from Paralcaligenes sp., assembly GCA_039935015.1. Classification (GTDB taxonomy): domain Bacteria; phylum Pseudomonadota; class Gammaproteobacteria; order Burkholderiales; family Burkholderiaceae_B; genus Paralcaligenes. The sequence goes on from JBDTLC010000034.1 coordinate 7,401, forward strand.
CATGCCCGAAGGCGACATGGTCGCGTCTAGGTTGACATAAGGTTCCAGCCCCGGCGCTGGCGTTTGAGCGCATGCGCTGGTGCCCGCGAAGCTGCCAGCCAGCAGGGCGAGGACTACAAAAGGACTACCTAGGGGTTGGAACACAGGCCACGTACCTATATCAATAAAGTCAAAAACGGGCTAATTTTATAGCGTGATCACATGATGCTTTTTCGTGCTTGCTATACTTGTCGACCTACATTTTAGCCCGGCCCGGCGCACGATACGAGCTTTTGGCATTGAGTCTGGCGCGGCTAAGGCGTTAAATCATAATTTCATCAGAGATATACGGCCCGCACATGCTGCAGATTTATAACACCCTTTCTCGTCTCAAGGAGCCTTTGAAGACCATCGAGCCTGGTCGGGTTCGCATGTACGTTTGTGGAATGACGGTCTATGATTTTTGTCATTTGGGTCATGCGCGAATGCTGGTCAGCTTTGACGTGGTGCAGCGTTGGCTGCGTACCAGCGGCTATAAGGTTGATTTTGTGCGCAATATCACCGACATTGACGACAAAATAATACGCCGGGCGGTACAGACGCATCGTCGCCTGGGCGAGGTCACTGAGTTTTACATCGATGCCATGCATGCCGACGAGCGGGCGCTAGAGGTGCAGTCACCCGATCACGAACCGCGGGCGACGCAGCATGTGGGCGGCATGCTTGAGATCATCAAGCTTCTGGAAGAAAAGAATCTGGCCTATCGATCCGATGACGGCGACGTCAATTACGCGGTGCGGGCGTTTCCAGGCTATGGCAAATTATCCGGAAAATCGCTCGACGACCTGCGGGCCGGCGAGCGCGTGGCCGTGGCGGCTGGCAAACGGGATCCGCTTGATTTCGTTCTGTGGAAATCGGCCAAGGCCGACGAACCTCCCGAGTCCAAGTGGGAATCGCCCTATGGCTTGGGGCGTCCTGGCTGGCATATCGAATGTTCGGCTATGAGCCGGGAACTACTCGGGTTACCATTGGATATCCATGGTGGTGGCCCGGATCTTAAATTTCCCCATCACGAAAATGAAATTGCCCAGTCTGAGGGGGCCTTTGGCGGTATGCTTGCCCGCGTCTGGATGCATTGTGGCCCGTTGATGGTAGACGCCGACAAGATGTCGAAGTCTCTGGGCAATTTTCGCACGATAAGGGAAACGATTTCCGGCGGCGCGCAAAATCCGGATAACGTGGCATCTTATCCGGTCAACCTGCGTGAGGCGCAGATGCTGCGTTTTTTCATTGTGCGCAACCATTACCGGAGCGTACAGAACTACACGCCGGAAAATCTGCTCGATGCACAGAACGCGCTTGATCGTTTGTATCAAACCTTGCAAAATGTGCCGCCGGAACGGGTGAAAATTAACTGGGAGCACCCGCAGGCCGCCGCCTTTCGCGCCGCCATGGATGACGATTTCAACTCGTCGGGTGCGGTGGCCGTCTTGTTTGAGTTGGCCTCAGAGGCAAATAGAACAGGATCCGCCCAGGCGTCGGGCTTGCTGCGCGAGCTAGGGAGTATCCTTGGATTGCTGCAGTCCGATCCAGTTGTCTATTTGCAGACGTCAAGCCGCTACCAGCAGGGCGGCCACGCCGCCCATACGCTTTCGATCGAATCTATCGAAGCATTGATCGATGCGCGGGCGGCAGCCAAGAAGGAACGCAATTTTGGCCAAGCCGATCAGTTGCGCGCCCAATTGCGCAATGCGGGGATCGAGCTTGAAGATAAACCTGGCGGCGTCACACAATGGCGTCGTGCTTAAGGGGAGGGAAATGACGATTCAATCCGTAGGAATGGTGGCTGAGAAGCCGCTTTTTTGGGATGAAGCCTCGGCGCATCTCATTAAACGCGATCGCATATTAAGGAAGGTCATCCCGAAGCTCACGACCGAATGGCTGGCCCCTAGAGCCAGTCCGTTCGTTACTCTGGCGCGAGCGGTCATTGGTCAGCAAATTTCCGTCAAGGCGGCCGACTCGGTGTGGGGACGGTTTACGGCGCAGTGCGGCAACCGGCTCACCCCCAACGCTGTTCTAGAGTTAGGCGAAGGCGCTTTGCGCGAAGCAGGTTTGTCTAAGCGCAAAGCCGAATATATTCATGACCTCGCCCATCACTTTGCCGAAAAAAAGATTCGCCCGGCAGCGTGGATTAACATGGACGACGAAGCTGTCGTAGCCGAGCTATGCGCGATTCGCGGCGTAGGGCGCTGGACAGCAGAGATGTTTCTGATCTTTAATTTGCAGCGTCCCGATGTTTTGCCGCTTGACGATGTCGGCCTATTGCGGGCGATTTCGCTACACTATTTCAGTGGTGAGCCCGTTTCTCGTTTCGAAGCCCGCGAAGTGGCTGCGGCTTGGGCTCCGTGGCGTAGCGTTGCCACCTGGTATTTATGGCGTAGCCTTGACCCCGTTGCTGTTCAGTACTAAACAGAGTTATTCAACCGTCCGGAATCTTGTATTTATGCGTAATACCTTCCTCGAATTTGAACAGCCCTTGGCCGAGCTTGAAAACAAGATCGAACAGTTGCGCTTTGTTCAGACCGATTCGGCGGTGGATATCTCCGAAGAAGTGGGGCGTTTGCAGCAAAAAAGCCAGACTCTGGCCAAGAATATCTATGCCAAGCTTACGCCCTGGCAAACTGCACTGGTGGCGCGTCACCCTCAGCGGCCTTATACCTTTGACTACGTTCGGGAAATGTTTACCGATTTTCATGAATTGCATGGCGATCGTATGTATGCCGACGACCTGTCGATTGTTGGCGGGCCGGCGCGTTTCAATGGCACGCCCTGCATGGTGATTGGGCATCAAAAAGGGCGCGACACCAAAGAACGTGCAATGCGCAACTTCGGAATGCCCCGTCCTGAAGGCTATCGCAAGGCTTTGCGGCTAATGCGCCTGGCCGAGAAATTCCAGCTGCCAGTGTTTACTTTTGTGGATACCCCGGGTGCCTATCCGGGCGTCGGTGCCGAAGAGCGCGGCCAGTCTCAGGCCATCGGCCATAATCTTTATGCCATGGCAGAGCTTAAGGTTCCTATTATTTCCACCATTATTGGTGAAGGTGGTTCGGGTGGCGCGCTGGCGATTGCGGTGGGCAACGTGGTCATGATGCTGCAATACTCAACTTATGCGGTGATTTCGCCCGAAGGCTGTGCCTCGATCTTGTGGCGCAGCGCCGACAAGGCGCCGGTCGCCGCCGAGGCTTTAGCCATTACGGCGCCCCGGCTGAAAGAATTGGGTCTGATCGATCGGATTGTCAACGAACCTGTGGGCGGCGCTCATCGCGATCCCGTCATGATGGCGCGTCAACTTTCTCGGGCGTTGGCAGATTCGTTGCGCCAGCTTTCAGGGATGTCGCCCGAGCAATTGGTTGATCATCGGCTGCAGCGCCTGATGGCCTATGGCCGGTTCCAGGAGACCCGTGCGTAGTATTGATTTGACGGGGTTTGGCTCGACCGCTTTGGTTGATGCTATTACCCGGTCGATAGCGTGCCTGCCGGAAAAGCCAGGCGCCTTGGCGGTTGGGGTGAGCGGCGGCGCCGATTCGGCCATGCTGGCCGTGCATTGCGCCTTGTTTGCCCGCGCGCATGCTGTGCCGCTGCACTTCTTTCATATCCATCACGGGTTGCAAACTGTGGCCGACCAATGGCAGGCGCATGTGCACGATCTTGCGTGGCAATTGGGCATGCCTTGTCACAGTATCAAGGTGCAGGTCAACGTGTCGCAAGGCGGTGGCATGGAGTCGGCCGCGCGCGATGCGCGCTATGGCGCTTTCTCTGAACTTGCACAGCAAACAGGCGTCAAACATGTTTTTCTTGCCCATCATCGCAATGACCAAGCCGAAACGGTATTGCTCAGATTGTTGCGAGGAGCTGGGCCGGGTGGCTTGGCCGCGATGGCTCCATGCTCGATTCGTGAGGGTCTGAGTTATTTGCGCCCCTGGCTAAATGTGGACCGGGCAGACATTTTGATGCAGGCCAGGCTTTTTTTTGAGCTAAGCGGCTGGCAAGCGGTGACCGACCCAAGTAATGCCGATGATCGATACACGCGTGCAGCGTTGCGTACGCGCCTTGCGCCCGAGCTAGATGCGCGCTGGCCAGGCTGGCAGAAAAATTTGGTGCGCCATGCGCGATTAAGCGGCGATACGCAGCAGATTCTTGATGAGGTGGCGGCCGCCGATTTCGCTCGGTTAGAGCCTAGCGCAGACCATCGTAGTTTTTCGCTTTCCGCGTGGCGCTGTTTGACGCCTGCGCGCCAGGCGCTGGTGCTGCGTTTCTGGCTGGCCACGTTGGCGCAGCGCATGCCGACCGACGCCCGCTTGCAAGATTTGATGCGCCAGATGCGAGGCTTGCATGCGCTGGGCCACGATAGGCAGATGCTGGTCAGGCATGATCAGGCAACGATACGCTGTCTGCGCGGCCGGGTTGTGCTGGATACAGTTTGAAAAGACGCTAAAATGGTCAACTTTGTCTGTCTAAAGACAGTTTCCTTCACGCAGAGTAGAAGATGTCCCTGATTGTTCATAAATATGGCGGCACGTCGATGGGCTCGGTTGAGCGCATTCAAAACGTGGCGCGGCGCGTGGCCAAATGGCACGCCGCAGGCCACCAGGTGGTGGTGGTGCCTTCGGCTATGTCGGGCGAAACCAATCGCCTGTTGGGCCTGGCCAAAGAAATCAATCCGCAGCCCGATGGGCGCGAGCTCGACATGCTGGCGTCCACCGGCGAACAGGCCAGCAGCGCTTTGCTGGCCATGGCTTTGTTGTCGCAAGGCGTACCCGCGCGCAGCTATACTGGCTGGCAAGTACCGGTGTTAACCGATTCTTCGTATACCAAGGCGCGTATTCGCTCCATTGACGACACGCGTTTGCGTGCCGATCTAGATCTCGGTCGGGTCGTTATCGTGACTGGCTTCCAGGGTATAGACGAGGGTGGCAATATCACGACCTTGGGGCGAGGCGGCTCGGATACTTCGGCCGTTGCCGTAGCCGCAGCTCTGAAAGCCGACGAATGCCTGATTTTTACGGATGTCGATGGTGTGTACACCACCGACCCGCGTGTGGTTCCCGAAGCGCGGCGCATGACCGTGGTGTCCTTCGAAGAAATGATGGAAATGGCCTCGCTGGGCTCGAAGGTGCTACAAATTCGCTCGGTGGAGTTTGCCGGCAAGTACCATGTTCCCGTGCGCGTCTTGTCATCGCTAACCGACCCTTTGTTATCGCTTGAAGTAGAAATGGCTTCGGGTACTTTAATTACTTTTGAGGAAGACAAGAAAATGGAAGCCGCTGTCGTATCGGGCATCGCCTTTAGCCGCAACGAAGCCAAGGTTACCTTGCTGTCGGTTCCCGACATTCCGGGCGTGGCCTATTCAATATTGGGGCCTGTTGCCGCTGCCAACATCGACGTCGACATGATTTTGCAGAATCAATCGGTCAGAGGCACCACCGACTTTTCATTCACTGTTAATCGCAACGATTTTGTGCGTACGCTGGATCTGCTCAATAACCAGATTGGGCCGGCGGTGGGCGCAGGCGAAATCGTCTCCGACGACAAGGTATGCAAAGTGTCAATTGTGGGCATAGGCATGCGCAGTCACGTTGGGGTCGCTAGTCTGATGTTCCGTACGCTTTCCGAAGAGGGTATCAATATTCAGATGATCAGCACCAGCGAAATTAAAACGTCGGTGGTCATCAATGACAAGTATATGGAACTGGCCGTACGCGCCTTACACAAGGCGTTTCATCTGGATGTAGGCGAAAACAAGGAGAAAGACAAGGCATAAGCCTCGCACCCGTCCGGACAAACTGTTAGTGACCGTGTTAGAATCGCAGACTCTTTTCGGAGACGTGGCCGAGTGGTTGAAGGTACTCCCCTGCTAAGGGAGCATG
>JBDTLC010000035.1:0-3225 GCA_039935015.1 Paralcaligenes sp.
TCGACCTGAGACACACTCAGGTAATCAATCAATCCAGCCTTATATTGGTTCTCGGTCAAGCGCAAAGACTCGCGCGCGGCAGCCAACGCACGCCCTTGAGTTACCTGTTCCTGACCCAACACGTGCAACTGCACCAGGTAATTTTCAACCTCCTGCAAGGCCGTCAATACTGTTAATCGATATGCAGCCACCTGAGCATCGTAGGTGGCTCGGGCTTGCGCAACCTTGGATTCACGCGCCCCACCGTCGAAAATGGTCAAGGCCAGAGCCGGGCCCAAAGACCAGAAACTCATTGGCGCACTCAGCCACGCGGCCCACTGGCTGCCCGTTAATCCAGCGTTGCCGCTTAAGGTCAAGTCAGGAAACCAGGCAGCCTGGGCCACGCCGATCTGCGCATTGGCCTGGGCTGTGCGGCGCTCGGCGCCTGCCACATCGGGGCGACGTTCGAGCAACTGGGAAGGCAGACCCGGCGGAATATCGGGCACCGTGCCCACATTCTGCGAGGGTGCCACAGCGAAATGCGCGGGCGCTTGACCCGTCAGCACAGCCAGAGCGTGTTCAAATTGTGCCCGCTGCCAGTTCAGGTCCAACGCCTGCGTACGCGCATTCTCAAGCTGAGTCTGGGCCGCCGCCACATCGGCTTGCGCGGCTACGCCTGCCTGATACCGATTCTGTGTCGTGCGCAACGACCGCTCGTAAGCGCCAAGCGTTTGATCGTATAGCCGCTTTTCCGCATCCAGCGCGCGCAATTGAAAATAGCTTTGGGCCAAGGTCGATTGCATGCTGAGCCGAGTGGCGGCCAAATCGGCAGCGCTTGCCTCTACGCCTGCCTCGCCCGACTCAACAGTGCGTCGAATTTTGCCCCATATATCTGGCTCCCAGCTGACGCTCCCTGTCAGGCTGGACTGAGTCGACCCGCTCGAATCGGAGCCGCTCAAGCTGGAATTAGAATGACTCCCACCCGATCGGGTGGTCGAAAGCCCCGCATTCAAAGTGGGGAAGAAACCGGCACGAGCCGACTGCACCAAAGCCTGGGCCTGCCGATACTGGGCTTGGGCCTGGGCGATATTCTGATTGGCCGCCAGCAAATCATCCATCAGCCTGTTCAAAACAGGGTCGTTATAGCTACGCCACCAGTCCGCGCGCAACGCAGTGTCGCTGGGCGAGGCTTGGATCCAGCCCTTCGTTTCCTTAAAATTCGTGCCCACCGCAATACTCGGCCGCCGGTAGTCTGGCCCCACCGCACACGCGCCCAGCAAGACCGCAAGCATGAGAACCGCAGAAGCTTTCAGGATATTTTTAATAGGATTAAGCATGTTCGGGCTTCCCCCGCTTGCGATTGGCCCATAAGCGGAAACGATCCAGATATAAATAAACGACGGGGGTGGTGTAGAGCGTCAGTGCCTGGCTTAGAATCAGCCCCCCCACAATGGTCAGGCCCAGAGGCCGGCGCAGCTCTACGCCAGCGCCCGAGGCCAGCACCAGGGGCAATGCGCCGAACAGTGCCGACACGGTGGTCATCATGATTGGGCGAAAACGCACCAGACAAGCCTCGTATATAGCGTCACGCGACGAAAGGTGGTGCTCACGCTCAGCCTGTAGGGCAAAATCAACCATCATGATGGCATTTTTCTTGACAATCCCGATCAACAGAAACACGCCTATCAGCGCGATGAGCGAGAATTCCTCGCCCAGCAGCATCAAGGCCAGCAAAGCGCCTATACCCGCCGAGGGCAGAGTCGATAAAATCGTGATGGGATGTACATAACTTTCATACAAAATACCCAGCACAATATACATCGTGACCAGGGCTGCCAGAATCAGCCATGGCTGTTGCGCCAGCGACTGTTGCAAGGCATTTGCGTCACCCAGAAAGCCTGCCTGGATCTCCCGCGTGGGCAAGCCGCTGCGTGCCACCGCCCGCTCGATCGATTGCGTCGCCTGTTCCAGCGACACACCTGGCGCCAGACTGAAAGAAACCGTGTCAGCGGCGAACAAGCCCTGATGCTGCACACTTAGCGGCGAGTTGGCCACCTCAAAATGCGTAAATGCCGACAGAGGCACCCGCGCGCCGCTGGCGGTGATGACCTGCACTTTCTTGAGCGATTCGGCATTCTGGGCATAGCGTTGATCTAGCCCCATCACCACATGATATTGATTCAGGGGGCTATAGATGACCGATATCTGGCGCTGGCTAAAGGAGTTATTCAGGGTTGACGCGATGAGGCTCATATTCACACCCAGGCGAATGGCGGCATCGCGGTCTATGACCAGATTAACCTGTGTGCCCTTGTCTTCCACATCGGTATCAACGTCGACCAGTTCGGGTAGGCCCGCCATGGCTTGTTGTACTTTAGGCAGCCAGGTCTTGAGCAAGGCTAAATCGCTAGCCATCAAGGTGTAGTCGTAAGACGCCGTACTGCTCTGACGGCTACCCATGCGTATGTCTTGTTGAGGCACCAGCGTGAGGCGCGCGCCGGGCACCCCAACGAATTTGCCGCGCAAGCGATTCACAACCTGCATGGCGCTCACCTTGCGTTGCGCCAAGGGCTTGAGTTGAATCAGCATGAAGCTTGAATTGCTGCCCCCACGCCCACCTGCAAAAGCCGTAACGCTATCGATGGCCGGATCTTGCAGCAGTATTTTGCGAAATCCCTCCAGCTTGGGCACCATGGCTGTAAACGAAGTCCCCTGGTCAACCCGAAAGAAACCCAGCAACTGTCCAGTGTCTTGTTGGGGGAAAAAGCCCTTGGGCACGATCTTGTACAAATAAACATTAAGCCCTATGGTAATGGCCAGCAGCAACATCATGAAACGGCCATGCGCCAGCGCCCATGCAAGCGACGTTTTATATCCGCCCCACAACCAATCACCCACTGCCTGGAAGCCCTGCATTAGCCTGCCCGGCGCCTTCGGTTCCTGCGGCTTCAGGCGCAGCAAGCGCGCGCACATCATGGGCGTAAGGGTAAGTGACACAACCAGCGAAATCAGGATGGCCGCAGACAAGGTCACCGCAAACTCTCGAAACAGACGTCCGACGACGCCACTCATCAGCAATATGGGAATAAACACCGCGACCAACGAGACACTCATCGCCAACACCGTAAAACCGACCTCCTTAAGTCCGCGCAAGGCAGCGCGAAGAGGAGACGCGCCTCGTTCAATGTGGCGCATGATGTTTTCCAGCACCACGATGGCATCGTCAACCACAAAACCCGCCGCCAC
>JBDTLC010000036.1:0-5016 GCA_039935015.1 Paralcaligenes sp.
GTCGACATCGGAACGACCAGCACTAAAGCGCTGGTCTTCGAGGAAAACGGACGCACGGTGGCCAGCCATCATGTCGAATACCCATTGCTGGCTCCGCAACCGCTCGCAGCCGAACAAGATCCAAAGCAAATCTACAACGCTGTCATAGCCTGCATAAAAACGGTGATCGAATCAAGCGGGATTAGCGCGGCGCGCGTCGAGTGCGTGTCGTTCAGCTCCGCCATGCATAGCCTGATCGCCGTAGACAAAGACAATAGACTGCTTACGCAATGCATTACTTGGGCAGACAACCGCAGCGGGCCGTGGGCGCAACGGATCAAACGCGAATTGGGTGGCCACGCCATTTACTTGCGCACAGGTACGCCCATCCACCCCATGGCACCATTATCCAAACTATGCTGGCTGCGCGATACGCAACCTGATCTCTTTGCGAAGGCCGCCCGCTTCATTTCCATCAAAGAATACGTTTTTTATCACCTCTTTGGCTGCTACGTGGTGGATTACTCCATTGCGTCAGCCACCGGGTTGTTCAATCTTGCCGAGTTGGCCTGGGACACCGAGGCGATCAAGCTGGCCGGCATACGCACCGATCAACTGTCGCTGCCCGTCGCGACCACCCACACGCTCAAGGGGCTAAATCCCGACGCAGCCAGAGCCACGGGTTTACGCCCGAACACGCCATTCGTTATCGGCGCAAGCGATGGGGTGCTGTCGAACCTGGGCGTTAACGCCATCGGTCGGGGAGTTGTGGCGGTTACCATAGGTACGAGCGGCGCAGTACGCACGGTAGTCGATAGACCGCAAACCGACCCTAAAGGCCGCACGTTCTGCTATGCGCTGACAGATAAGCACTGGGTCATTGGCGGGCCTGTCAACAATGGCGGCATCGTGCTGCGCTGGGTGCACGAGAATTTTGCTACAGAAGGCGGCGTCCAAGCCAGTCAGCCTGAACGCGATCCGTATGATTCGCTGATAGAACTGGCCGCACAGATACCTGCCGGCAGCGACGGCTTGATTTTTAATCCTTACCTGACAGGCGAGCGCGCTCCACTTTGGAACGCCAATGCTCGCGGCTCATTCTTTGGCCTGGCCATGCATCATCGCAAGGAACACATGATTCGGGCTGCGTTGGAAGGCGTTATCTATAATCTTTACGGCGTCCTGTCAGCGCTCGAAAGCTTGGCTGGCGCTGCTCGTAAAATTCACGCGACCGGTGGGTTTGCCCGTTCGGAACTCTGGTGTCAGATGATGGCCGATGTTTTCAACCGCGACATTGATGTTCCGCTCAGCCATGAAAGTTCGTGTCTGGGCGCGGCCGTTCTGGGGCTTTATGCGCTCGGGCGAATTGATTCGCTGGGCGCCGTATCTGCAATGGTCGGCACGACCGCCCACTACGTCCCTAACTCCAAAAACGCAGCCGTTTATTCCCAATTGCTGCCGATTTTTGCGAGTATTCCGGTGAAGCTGCAGGAAGAGTACGAAAGTATTGCAAAGCTGCAGCAGTAAATGAGGTAGCGACAGCTCTTGCAGCCGCCCATAACGTTGGCCGATAAGACCGTATTTATGTTCTGGGATTAGGGCACCCACAAGGGGTGTGGCTACATCACACTAATCGACAATGAATAAACGCGCGCCAAGCTGGGTGGACGATCTGTGTGCCTCGGCATTGTCGGCAACCTGGTAGCTCATGCCGGGGGTGAGAACAAACGTACGGCCATCGGCAAGTTCAGTATGAAGTTCACCCTCGACACAGAACAGGATATGGCCTTTCGAACACCAGTGATCGGCCAGGTAGCCTGCACTGTATTCGACCATGCGCACGCGAATGTCGCCGAATAGGCGTGTGCGCCAATAGGCCATGCCGGTATCCCCTTTATGCTCCGTTTGCTCAACCGTTGACCAGTCTGTGGTTCCAAAAGAAATATCGTGCATTTGCATGATGAAAAATCCAAGTTGAAGGTGCAACACATTTTGAACGGAATCTGGTGGACTCTAAGAAACCAAGAACGCCGCAAGAATCTTACCGCCTGGCCCTACACAGCCTTCTGCTGACCGATTGTTGCAGCCAGCCAAGCCTGCAGCGAAGCGGACGCGCGATACAAGGACATGTGGCCGCGTAAAAGTATTTGTGCGCTTCGGCGATATGCTGCGCTCTTGATTTCAAACCCGCCTTCGGCTTGTCGCGCGACAATCGTTGCGGTCAGCACGCCCGCCGGATTCTCGATATCTACTCGATAATCTTCAAACGCCGCCGACAACCGGGGAATATGCTGCGCAATATCGTGTGTAACGGTGCCGGGGATCAACGCCGAGGTGGCGATACAGCACCCGCCCGATACCGCCAATGAGGCATGCCCGGTCTGCGGCGTGAAATACCGCGCGCTCAAATGCCCATCACTTCGCGGGGCGCCGACAATACATACTTTAGGGACCGTTTCGCTTTGGGCCAATTGCTCCGCGGTCATCAGCACGCCACTGCGGGTTTTCAGTGCCATGCGCAACCCGGCTTCAATCCAGACGCGCTTTAACTCGCTCATGAAACGAGGGTCCGCTTCAAGTTCTGCCACAGGTTCGTGTGCCGTTTTACCGAACTGCCGTGCGTCGGCGATTACCATGGGCACGGCCACATCAATGCACGATACGGTATAACCGCCCACTTCGTCCCTAACGTGGCCAGTAGGAAGCAGCTTGCCTGTTTTCGCTCCGATGGGAGCATGAAGGAAGAGATCCACGGCGGGGAATGCGCCGTCCACACCTGGAATTTCGCTGGTAGCCACGGTTGCATCGGCCTGAACCTGCAATCGGGCGCTGGTGATCACGCCCGTATTAGTATTGCGTATATCAATTTGCCAAAAGCCATTGTTTTCGCAAGAGGCCAGGCCGGTATCCAGGGCCCAGAACGGCAAGGCGGCCGACATATTGCCGCAATTCACACTCCAATCAATGGCCGAGGTGTACGAAGCTAATTGCGCCAGGGTGCTGACTACGCGAGGCGTGTCGCCAACGTATTCCACATCGGCGAAGAAAACCTTGTTGCTGGTGGCCGGGCCTCGCCCTAGCCCGCCAAGCTGGGGGTTGCCGGGGCAGTGGCCAGCCAGAGGCACGCCCATCAAGTGTCGAAGCAATTCCTCGCGCAGCCCAATATCTGGCGGCGCGTAAGGCTGCCAGATCACCAGCCCAGTGGAAGTGCCCCCGCGCATATGATGAACAGGGAACTCGAACACGCCTGCACGCCACTTGATCTTGAAATCAGGCAATAAGGGAAGTGTCAAAGGCATGGGCGGCATCAAGCATTAATAATGAGGCGGCTTTTCGTTCCCGTAGGGGCGATCGGCACCTTCATCGGAGGCATCCGCAGATCGCTTGGCGAGCGTCACGCAAAATGCCTGCAGCTCGTCAAGTTTTTTCTGCTGCCGATACACCAATTGGCTTAGCTCTTGAGTAAGGTCTTCCTGGCGTGTGAGTTTGACTTCGATCTCGATTAAACGGTCTTCAGTGGACACGTGTTTTATCCCCAGCGAAACCCTCATTTTAAGGCGAGAACAATATCGCCACATTCAGTGCCAGGCATGCGGTCCAGAGTAGCGAGCGTACGGTGCCATAGCCACCCACATACACCGCTATATAGACAAGCCGCAAAACAACCCAGGCCAGCATCAATTTACCCAAGTAGCCCAGGTCGGCATTGCCATGCAGGGCAAATAAAACAGCCGCATAGAAAAACGCCAGCCCCTCAAACAAATTGGTTTGCGCGGCATTGGCCCGTGCCCGCCAGCCGCTTTGCCTGGCCAACCACGGGCGAGGATTGCTGTTATCGAAACCCTTCCCGCCCGCCTTCGATGTAACGGCTGCCACAAAAGGCAGCACAGCCGCTGCCAACATTAGCCATGCAATCATCTTCATACGTTTTCCAGACAAAATTTAGCGAGGCGTTTGGTTTGGGAAGAACCGGCAACAGTATGGGGGGATGGCACCCACAAGGGGTGCCTCTACAAAACCGGTGGCAATCGAGGCGGTATCTGCAATCATTATCAATAATCCACCATAGCACGATTGCCAGCGCCAAAGGCCAATATTCTGCCTTATGCAAACCTTAGCGCGAAAGTGCGTTCGACATTGTCCCCACTGGCAATCCGGCCACTGCTCTGCCTGGAAAAGTTGAGCTGTATAGTGAAGCTTACGGTTTCAGAACCGATTCTGAGTCTTTTTCGCTATGCCCGGAGCACTTATGAGCTATCCCTCTTTTTTTGACAAAGTCAAAACCATTACCCTATACGACCCCTTGACCGAACTGCTGGGCGCAGCCGATCAAGGCCTCATCGAGTATTCTTACCTCGACGCGGTCAAACTTGCCGGACACTCTTGCCCGACAGTCGCGGGCGCCTACCTGATGACGCTCAAGGCTTTAAAAAACCTATACGGCGACAGTCTGCCGCAACGCGGCAGCATCAAGGTAGAATTTCGCAACGACCATGCCAGTGGCGTCACCGGTGTAATTGCGAATGTGGTCAGCCAAATTACAGGGGCCACGACCGACACCGGATTCAAAGGCCTGGGCGGTAATTACGATCGCCGCAATCTACTGTTCTTCAACGCGCCTATCAACGGCGACATCCGGTTCCAGCGGACGGATACGGGCGCTGCGGTAACAGTTAGCTACCACCCCGATCTGGTGCCCTCAACGCCTGGCGTGATGCAGGGGTTGCAAAAAATACTGGGGGGTGCCGCTCAAGATAATGATCGACGCGCTTTCGCTGCCGGCTGGCAAGATCGCGTGCGCAAGATCTTTGAAAATATCGACCATCCTGGACTGGTAACGTGTGCGTAACGAGTACGGCGTAGTGAGCAGACGGCATTGGCAATGGCAATGCCATTGAGGCGGCACTCATAACGGTGCCTCTACAAATCCCCCACGTAATCCAAGGGCAATGCGGTCGTGTATTTAACTACTTCCATTGCAAACCCGGCGCTGACATCGAATAGTTCGGCGACCTTGATCAACCGTTTGTACACCTG
>JBDTLC010000037.1:0-6293 GCA_039935015.1 Paralcaligenes sp.
TTGATGCGGCATGTTCATTTGCCCGGATCCCATATTCATGTGGCTGGCGTGATTGTCTGGTTGATAGGTAAGCGCTTCTACCTGGAACTCCACGTGCACTTCGCCGGCCTTTGCAAAGGTGAGCGTAGCGGGAATTTTGTCACCCTGTTTGAACGGGGCTTTGATATGCATGAACATGATGTGGTAGCCGCCCGGGCTGATTTGTACGGTTTGCCCTTTGGGGATAGACAATTTTCCAACTGCTTCCATTTTTGTCATGGAGCCGTCGGTCACAGTTTGGTGCAGCTCAGCCATATCGGCGGCGGTAGTGGTGATGGACAATAGCGCGTCGTCGGCTGCGCCCGTGTTTTTAATGGCCATATAGCCGGCACCCATGGTTTGCTGGGGCGCTGTGGCACGAGCCCATGGATGTTCGATCTGAATAGTACCCGCCTGCTGGCCGTAGGCTGCGGCGGTGGTAAGCAGCGCCATGGCGCCCAGGGCAAATAACTTGCGTATAGACATGAAGCTTTCCTGTAAAGCGATAAAAGGGTGTATAGCCTGCGATTATAAGGTCTCAATCAGGGAGTCTCGCGTGGGGCGAATTGCGTATTATCCGCTGGCGCGAAACTGTCCGGATGGCTCGCTTCGCATGACGATTCATCATTACTCTTGCTTATTTCGGGGTGCAGGACGTGACGGGGCGATTAAGCTTGTTGGCCGTAGTGCTGGCCACCGGGGGCGCACACTATTTTCCGGCGATGCCTGATGCCGCTGCCCGGGTATGGCTCGTTTTGGGCGCCTTGGCTCTGTCCGTATGCTTACTGAGAATACCGCGACCCGCGCGTGTCCTGATTCCCCTCTGGGCGGCTGTACTGGGCGTTTTGCTGACGGTCGCACGAATCGAGCAACGTCTGGCCGATGAGCTTGCGGCCAATAACGAGAATCGCGTTTCGCGCGTCGTGCTCAGAGTGGCGAGCCTGGTCAGGTTGAGACCCGATAGCCGGGCCTTTGAAGCCGAGGTCATTTCCTCGCTGCCTGCAGGCGTACCATCGCGAATTTATGTTTCGTGGACGGCGCCCGGCCAAAGTGGCCCCTATGGGCGCTTTAACCAAGCTCCGGCGCAATTTCCAGAACTGATCCCTGGCCAAATATGGCGCATGTCCCTGACGCTTAAAAAGCTGCACGGGGCTCGCAACCCCAATGCGTTCGATTACGAATCCTACATGTTTGCGCAAGGGGTGCGAGCGACAGGCAGCGTAAGGGGCACCCCAAGATATCAGGGCGATGAGCCTTGGGTCAGTTTGGAAATAATCGCTCAGAGGGCACGACACCGTGTACGTCAAGCCATGCATGAGCATATTGACGGCATGCGCTATGGTGCCGTTTTGCTGGCGCTGGCAATAGGCGATCAGGCCAGCGTGGAGTCTGCCGATTGGCAGATTTTTAATCGCACAGGTATTACCCATTTGGTATCAATAAGTGGCTCACACATTACGATGATTGCCGCGCTGGGCGGTTTGGTCGTGCTATGGAGCTGGCGTCGGCTGCAGTTCCGCGGACGCGGATTGGCTGAGCGTGTGCCAGCTCAGATCGCCGCGGCGATGGCGGCGCTTTTGGTTGCATGGCTATATTGCTTGCTGGCAGGATGGGGCGTGCCGGCTCGACGCACTTTTCTGATGCTGGCTGTAGTGGGCGCAGCCCATCTTCTGCGCCTGCCTATGAACGGCTCGCGCTTGTTATGCCTTGTGGTATTTACGGTGGTGATTCTCGACCCATGGGCTTTGTTTGCAAGCGGGTTCTGGCTGTCGTTTGCCGCTGTTTGTGTGCTGATGGCCAGCAGTGGTTGGGTGGGAAGCCGAATCGGTTTGCCCGCAATGACGCGTGTGCAACGCTTGAAGTTTTCTCTGTCGAGCGCGGCACGCTTGCAATTGGCCATTACGGTAGGGTTGATGCCGTTGCTTGCACTGATCTTTCACCAGATATCATTCGCGTCGCCGCTGGCCAATGCGTACGCCATTCCTTTGATTAGCCTAGTGATAACACCCTTGTCGCTGCTGTTGGCCGCCGTGGCTTTTATTCCGGGGCTGGGCTGGCTGGCCGGCTTTTGCGGCTGGCTAGCCCATGCCTGTCTGGATTTAATGATGATTCCCACGGTTTGGCTGGCCGATTTTCGCGCGGCAAGCATTGACGTGGCGCATGCGCCGCTGGCCTTGACTCTGCTGGCTCTGCTGGGGCTTATTCTGGCGCTAATGCCTTACGGGTTTCCGGCGCGCCGTGCGGCCTGGGTGCTTATTCTACCGGCCTTATGTTGGCGTCCCGAACGCCCGCCCGAAGGCGGTTGGGATGCGTTCGCGCTAGATGTCGGGCAATCGGCTGCGATTGTGGTGCAGACAGCGCACCATGTACTGTTGTTTGATACGGGATTGCGCAGTAGCCCTGCGAGTGATGAAGGAGCGCGTACGATATGGCCTTTCCTGCAATCAATAGGCGTGCGAAAACTAGACGTCTTGGTGGTGTCCCACGCCGACATCGATCACGCCGGGGGTGCAAGCAGCCTACTTGAAGCCGTTCAGGTCGAACAGTCTTACAGCTCGTTCGATCTGGTGAACCATTTGCGGCGCGAGGCGCGTTTATTGGGGCGGCCACAGAGTTTGCCGGTGCTTCCGCGGGCCGTGTCAGAATGTATAGCGGGCCAGGCATGGGCCATCGACGGCGTCGATTTTCAGTTTCTGTGGCCTTCCCCGCTGCCGAAATCGGGCCGTTCGGGCAAAGCGGCCAAACCCAATGATCGTGCCTGTGTTCTGCTGGTTCGGGGCCGCGACCACTCCTTGCTGCTGACCAGCGATATAGGTGTCGTGCAGGAAATGTCGTTGCTGCGCCGCGGCCTGGGTCAGGTCGATGTCGTGCTGGCGGCGCATCACGGTTCACGGTATTCATCCAGTCTGGATTTTGTGCAGACCGTTCAGGCCGGGCATGTGCTGGCTCAGGCGGGCTTATGGAATCGTTATGGGCATCCTGGACCCGGGGTGGTGCAGCGTTGGGAGCAGGCTGGCGCGAAATTTTGGCGTACCGATCAACATGGAGCCATTTCAGTTCGGTCCAGGCCCAATGGGCTGCAGGTTCATGGAGCGCGCGAGTATGACCGGCGCTATTGGGCTGGTCGTTGAGGATATTGGTTGTGCGTAACAGGCCGCCCACTCGGGGATTAATCAAAGCCACGTCAACAGTAGCCCTTCCAGTAGGGTGAATCCGCTTGTGGATTTTGTCCGGATGCGCGATGATTAGTACATTGTCCACAAGATATATTCAGCTCACGAGGGCTCCACAAGACACTTCGAAAGCGAATTCACATCATGAGCCAGACGCCATCCCTACATCTGCATGTGCCCGAACCCACCGGGCGCCCAGGCTGTCATACTGATTTTTCCTATCTGCATTTGTCGCCCGCAGGCACGGTTCGCCGCCCTCCTGTAGATGTAGATCCCATCGAGATGGGCGACTTGGTTTATGCGCTGGTACGTGTACTCGATGATGAAGGCCAGGCAGTGGGCCCCTGGATGCCCAACCTCAGCACAGAGTCACTGCGCAAGGGTTTGCGCAGTATGTTGAAAACGCGAATTTTCGATGCGCGCATGGTGATCGCGCAGCGTCAGAAAAAGTTGTCGTTTTATATGCAATCTCTGGGCGAAGAAGCCATCGGGACTGCACACGGCATGGCGCTGTCGGACGGTGATATGTGCTTTCCTTCGTATCGCCAGCAAAGCCTCTTGATGGTGCGCGACGATGTCCGTCTAGTCGATCTGATCTGCCAGCTATTGTCGAACCAGCGCGATCCGCTTAAGGGCAGGCAGTTGCCTGTGTTGTATTCAGTGCGCCGAGCCGGTTTTTTCTCAGTGTCGGGTAACCTGGCCACGCAGTTCATTCAAGCGGTAGGTTGGGGTATGGCATCGGCCATCAAAGGTGATAACAAGATTGCGTCAGGCTGGATCGGTGATGGCGCCACGGCCGAATCCGATTTTCACACAGCGCTGACGTTCGCTCATGTTTATCAGGCGCCGGTCATCCTTAATGTTGTCAATAATCAGTGGGCAATTTCCACTTTCCAGGCTTTGGCAGGAGGCGAAAGTACTACGTTTGCAGCGCGTGGGGCGGGCTCCGGTATTGCCTCGCTGCGGGTTGACGGCAATGATTTCCTGGCCGTTTATGCCGCATCGCAATGGGCGATAGAACGGGCGCGCAGTAATTTGGGGCCCACGCTGATCGAGTGGGTCACCTACCGGGGGGGGCCGCATTCTACGTCAGACGATCCCTCTAAGTACCGGCCAGCCGACGATTGGGCGCAATTTCCCCTGGGAGACCCTGTTGAGCGGCTTAAGCAGCATATGATCGGGCGTGCGATCTGGTCCGAGCAAGAGCATGAAGACACCAAGAAAGAGCTCGAAGCCGAGGTTATCGCAGCACAAAAGGAAGCCGAGCGCTACGGGTCCCTTGCAACAGGCCATACTTTCAGCAATCTAAGTATGTTCGAAGATGTATACAAAGACATGCCTCAGCATTTGCGCAGGCAGCTTGCGCAACTGGAGCGATGATCATGGCCGATTTGATCAACAAGGGGCCCACGCGGCCCATGACCATGATTCAGGCACTACGATCGGCCATGGATATCATGCTCGAACGCGACAGCAACGTGGTCGTCTTTGGACAAGATGTCGGGTATTTTGGCGGCGTGTTTCGTTGCACCGAAGGCTTGCAGGCCAAATATGGCAAATCGCGCGTGTTCGATGCGCCTATTTCCGAGGGCGGAATTGTAGGGGCGGCGGTCGGCATGGGAGCCTATGGCTTGCGTCCCGTCGTTGAAATTCAATTTGCCGATTATTTTTATCCCGCGTCCGATCAGATCGTCTCCGAAGCGGCGCGTTTGCGTTATCGCTCGGCGGGCGAATTCACGGCGCCTATTACGATCCGGATGCCTTGTGGCGGAGGCATCTATGGCGGGCAGACGCATAGTCAAAGTCCTGAAGCACTTTTCACCCATGTGAGCGGCTTGCGCACGGTAATGCCATCTAATCCTTACGATGCCAAGGGCCTGTTGATTGCTTCGATTGAAAACGATGATCCAGTCATATTTCTCGAGCCCAAGCGCCTGTATAACGGTCCATTCGATGGCCATCA
The DNA here is from genome assembly GCA_039935015.1 of Paralcaligenes sp. GTDB lineage: Bacteria > Pseudomonadota > Gammaproteobacteria > Burkholderiales > Burkholderiaceae_B > Paralcaligenes. The sequence continues at coordinate 5,155 of JBDTLC010000037.1, forward strand.
CGACAAACCCATTGTGCCTTGGTCCAAACACGCTTTAGGCGAGGTACCCGAGGGCTATTACACAGTACCGCTCGAATCGGCATCGGTTTTTCGCAAGGGTGCGGCGCTTACGGTGCTGACCTATGGCACCATGGTTTTCGTGTCTGAAGCGGCGGCCGAAGAAACCGGGATCGACGCCGAGATCATCGATTTGCGAAGCATTTGGCCGCTTGATCTGGATGCCATTGTGAAGTCAGTAAAAAAGACTGGCCGCTGCGTGGTGGTACACGAAGCCACTCGCACCAGCGGCTTTGGCGCCGAACTGATCGCGTTGGTGCAAGAGCATTGCTTTTATCATCTAGAGGCACCGATTGAACGCGTAACGGGTTGGGACACCCCTTATCCACATGCGCAAGAATGGGCTTATTTCCCGGGTCCGGGGCGGGTTGGGGCGGCTTTCAAACGAGCGATGGAAGACTGATGGGTATCCATATCATCAAGATGCCCGATATTGGTGAGGGCATAGCCGAGGTCGAACTGGCGCAGTGGCACGTAAAGCCGGGCGATCGCGTTACCGAAGATCAGGTGCTGGTCGAAGTCATGACCGACAAGGCTACAGTTGAGGTGCCGTCGCCTGTTATAGGTACGGTCATCGCACTGGGTGGCAAAGCGGGCGATGTCATGGCGGTGGGCTCCGAGCTGATACGCATCGAAATCGCCGACGATATGTCTGAACCCAGCCATGGTGTTGGTACGGTACCCAAAACGTCAGAGGCAATGGTCGTGGCACCTCTTGCGGGTGCTATGGCGGACAAGTCTCGCTCTGGCGATGTCATGGAATCTGTAGCGGCGACCGTCGTGGGTACCGTCTCTGGCATGCTTCCCATGAACCAAAGACCACTGGCTTCGCCTTCGGTGCGTCGTCATGCGCGTCAGTTGGGGCTTGACCTGCGAGCCGTGCAAGGCAGTGGCCCGTCGGGACGCATTCGTCATCAGGACTTAAGTGCTTCTGTGGAGAATCAAGCGGGAAGTGGTAACGCGCCCATTGCTGCCGCGGGCTACGCCGAGCGCCACGACGAAAATCAGGTTCCGGTTATTGGCTTGCGCCGCAAAATAGCGCAAAGAATGCAGGAGGCCAAGCGTCACATTCCACACTTCAC
>JBDTLC010000038.1:0-10128 GCA_039935015.1 Paralcaligenes sp.
GCGATAGAACGCGCAATAGCGTTGTCTTGCCGGCGCCGTTGCTGCCCACCAGCGCAACGATTTCGGACGGAAAAATGTCCATATCAATATTATTCAATACCGACATCTCTCCATAGCCTGCCGACACACCTCTCATCTGCAGCAAGGGGGTAGGGCTCGGGCTCATGTGCGTTTCTTTCCTAAATAAGCTTCCACAACAGTGGTATTCGAGAGCACCTCGTCCGGGGCGCCGTCGGCGATTTTTTCGCCGTGATGCAGCACCATGATGCGGTCCGACAAGGTCTTGATGGCCTTGATGACATGCTCGATGACGATAATGCTGATCCCTTGGCTGCGGACTTTGCGTATGACCTCAATGACCTCTTCGATTTCGACCAGATTCAGGCCAGCCATGACTTCATCGCACAGCAGAACCTTTGGTTGCATGGCCAGCGCCTTGGCCAGCTCGAGTCGTTTGCGATCCGGGCCGCCGAGTTCTTCGGCGCGATGGTCGGGGTGTTTGCCCAGACCCACGAAATTGAGGCATTCACGGGCCTTCTCTCGGGCGACCCGCAGTTTCTTTTCGCCGCCACCGCGCCCGAATAACGCCCCGACGGCGACATTATCGAGCACCGACAGTCCAGGAAACGGCCGCATGATCTGAAAGGTTCGGCCTATACCCAGACGAGCCCGCTTATAGGCCGGAACGGAGTTGATGGGCTGACCCAGAAAAAAAACTTCGCCATCGGTCGGTGCCAGGGTACCACTTAGCAGGCTGATAAGCGTTGTTTTACCGGCTCCGTTCGGGCCGATAAAACCCAGTATTTCACCTTGGTTAAGCGTGAAACTGACGTTATTGACAGCCAGCAGGCCCGAGAAACGACGGGTGAGGTGACGTGCTTCGAGTATGATTGTCATAGGCGATTGGCCCGGATGTTTTCGATGAAATATCGCCAGCCCGAAACGCGAAAGTGACGCATCACGTCGGTCAGGCCGCGTGGCATGAGGATGACGGCGATGACGATGACCACACCAAAAAACACCCCTGCAACGCTGGTGACTTCGCTGGACAGAACTTCAGAAATGGCCGACAGGATGAATGAGCCGATGAGAGGTCCCAGTACTGTGCCGGGTCCTCCGAAAACGGCCATGATGATCATTTTTACATTGAGCCCCAAGTCAAACGCGCTGACCGGATCCAGGAATGTGATCCAGTAAGCGTGGATGCCGCCGGCCAAGGCGGTGAAAATACCTGCCAGTGCAAAGGCCATTACCTTGTAGAGGGTGGTGTTCACGCCCATAACAACGGCGCCTTCTTCATTTTCACGAATGGCGATCAGGCCAAAACCGAAGCGGCTGTGCGCCAACCAGTACACGGTAAGTGTGGTGACGATCAGCAGGCCAAGTGACAGCTCGTAGAAAAATCGATCGTTATTCAGCGGGGGTAGTACCAGACCAATATTTTCTCCGGCCAGCGGAATGTTGGACACGATGGCGGTCATGACCAGCGCCAGGGCGAGTGTGGCAATAGCGAAATAATGGCCTCGCAGACGTAGCACAGGAAGTCCCAGAACCACTGCAAATACCACGGCGAGCAGCACGCCGAACGCCATACCAAATGCAAATGGGAGGTGCCACTGAACCATGGCAATGCCCACGCCGTACGCACCCAGTCCGTAAAAGACGGAATTGCCAAACGAAGCGTAGCCGGTGTAGCCACCGATAATATTCCAGCCCTGGGCCAGAACTGCCAGCAACAAGGTGCTAATGCCGAACTGAATCATGACGTCAGACCCGTACCACGGCAATAGTCCCAGGGCAATGATGATGATTGGGGTCAAAATAAGCAATGGTTTTTTCATGTTGTTTTTCCTAGCAGACCGCTAGGTCGAACGATAAGCACCAGTATCAAAATCCCGAAACTTGCGACGTCGGTGTAGGTGGGTCCTATGTACAACGCGGTCAGGGCTTCGACGATGCCGATGATAAGGCCACCAACAATGGCTCCCAGTGGCGAATCCAGTCCGCCGACGATAGCGATGGCAAATGATTTGACGGTGAGCGATGCGCCGATATAAGGATTGATTTGCGATACCGTGCCGTACAGGCCGCCGGCGGCACCGGCTAAGGCCAGGCCCAGCCCAAAAGTAACGGCGTACAGATGACGAGGCTCTACGCCGTATAGCCGCGCAGCCACCAGGTTTTGTGCGGTGGCGCGAATTGCCCGCCCCAGACGCGTGTGAAGTAGAAAAATCCACATGGCAAAGGTTAAAACAAGCGCCGCTCCAAAGGCGGCGAATCGCACGAGTGGAATAGTTACCACCCCAAGGGTGAAGCTGTCGCCTGCGTAGGATGGGTTGATCGTTTTGAAGTCTGCCGAAAAGGCCAGTTGAACCAAGTATGTCAGGATGACCTCAAATCCGAAGGTAATCAGCAGCGTGTTGAACATCGGCGCACGCGTGATTAAATTTAGTATGCCTCTTTGAATCGCGTAGCCCAAGGCAAACATCACGATTGCGGTGATGGGCAGGCTTAAAAAAGGGTCTAGATGTAAGTAGGTGAACAGATGCCAGGAGATATAGGCGCCCACCATAATAAAGGCCCCGTGGGCCAGATTAACAATATTCAACACGCCCCATACCAAGGCCAGGCCGAGCGCCATAATGGCGTACAGCCCGCCTTGCAGGATTCCGTTGACGAGGACTTGCAAAAGTAAATCCACGTTAACTCCTCTTAGTCATAGTCATTCGGATTTAGCGGCCCGACCACGAGGGCATTGGATACTGAACTGGCGTCATAAATTTCTTGCCATTGAATACGGCTTTAAGCACACCGTTTTGCACCTGAATGACGGTTTGATCAAGGCTGATCTGACCCGAAGGGCTAAATGCAATCTTGCCGTACAGACTTTCGAAATTACTGGCGGCAATCGCATCGCGCACTTTTTTAGGGTTCAGTGAATTAGCCTTTTCGATGGCGTTTACGATGGTTTCAACGTCGCTGGCGCCTGAGGCCGCGTGGTAATCAGGCTCGTAGCCATATTTCGCTTTGTAGGCAGCTTCGAATTGAACAGCATCTCCGAACCATTTGTCCTTCAGCGTGGCGTCCGGGATCCATGCCGTCATGCCGAAGGCGTAGTCGGCATCTTTACCCAGCGCCTTGCGAAAATCCTGGCTGGGAACGCCTACCGTAAAGGAATACATTTTCGGAGAGACATTCAGGCTTTTGGCCTTACGGACGAAATTCAAGATTCCGGTTTCGTGGCCAGATACTAGGATGGCGTCGACCTTTTTCGATTTGATTTCCGAGAGCACGGTGTTGAAGTCGTTCGCGTTGTCACTGTATTTCTGGTCTATCGTTACATTCAATCCGGCTTTCTTGAGTAAAGGACGCGTGCCTTTAGCGACCGAGACGTCGAAGGAGTCATCGGCGTATAACAGAGCTACTGAAGCGGGCACTGGTTTTACCTTATTCAGCATGGTGATCGTGCTGCCGAAGTAATCGCTTGCTGCAGGAAGCGTTCCAAAAATATATTTGAAACCGCGTGCAAAGATTTGATCGGAGGCGCCGCCGCCTTGAACCATGGGGATTTTGTATTTCTCTGACACGGCCGAATCGGCGACCATGAAATTGCTGGCAAACCCGCCCAGCAAGAAGTTGACCTTATCTTGGGTGACGAGTTGTGTGTACTGGCGCACGCTTAGATTAACGTCGGACTGGTTGTCATAAAGCTTTAATGCAAGTTGATACTGTTTTCCGTCGACTTTAACGCCGCCGGCGGCGTTGATTTTTTCAATGGCAAACTTATAGGCGTCCTGATAATAGCGACCCGTATTGGCGTCGGCGCCAGTCAGTTGCACGGATGTGCCCAGAACGATTTCGGCCGGTGCCGCCTGTGCCGTGGACAACCCGAGGGAAAGTGCAATCGTCGTGAGTGCGAAGGGCAGAATATGGAATGTCTTCGTTAACATAATTATAAATACTCCTTAAACTTTTGAGACGTCCCTTATTTTCCCTATTTCGCTTGACGATAAACTGAATTCCTTACAGCCTGTCAGTTTTATCTGCTTACTTATATAAAAAAAATCAATCGATGGGCCTTTAGCTGTCGCTGAAAATCTATAAGCCGTTGGTTTATAAAGATCTTATTTAAATGCATAAAGTTATAAGGGTTTTCCCTATAATAAAATTTGTATTGACGATAGGAATGAGAATGATTACCATTCTCTACATGCTAATTTCCGGTAGCCCTCTGATTTGTCACTATTTTGGCAGCCAGAAGAGTTGCCGTTACAAGGAACGCCTGTGTCTGAATTTGTCAATGCAGTAGTCGTAGGTGCAGATCGCTTAGGCAATATTCCCGATTTGCTCAAAGAGCGCAATATTACGATCAGACAGCATATCAGCGGCCGCGAGCCGGCCCATCAAAAGAAAACGCCCACCTTGCCTTCAGGAACGGAGTTGTTGATTCTTTTAACTGATTTCCTGGGGCACAATGTCATGAAGACATTTCGGGCTGCGGCCCAACGCTCGGGCGTGCGTGTGATGGCGTGTCGCCGCTCCGTCTGCGATATGAAGCAGGCGCTTGACCAGTACGGCTATAAAGAATTTCTGAACCGCGCCGTGTTGTAGCGGCGCGTTTGCATGCTTGCGGGCTTAGCGCTGGCTAAGCGCTTCTCTGGCCAATTGCCCAGAAGATTTGTTGGCCGCCAGGCGGCGAGCGCCGTTGTAGCGCTTCTTCCAGTAGGCTTCGTCCATGTTTTCCACCCGTACAACCTGGCCTCTGCGAGGTGCATGAACGAACTTGTGGTCGCCCAGATAAATGCCAACGTGTGAAAAGCGACGCCCTAAGGTATTGAAAAAGACCAGATCACCTTTTTTCAGGTCACTGGGCTGAATCGATTCGCCTTTGTGCGCCATCTCGGCGGCGCTACGAGGTAATTTAAGACCCAGGGATTTTTCGGCTGCGTACGCAACCAGGCCGCTGCAATCAAAGCCGCTATTGGGAGCGCTGCCGCCGTAGCGATATCGGATACCCAGGAAATGCAGCGCCGTCGAGGCAAGCGCTTTAGCAGGTTTGTAGTTTGCTGAATAACTGTGGATGTCTGAAGTGTAACTATGGCGGTTTGCTGCAAGAATTTGGCTGTCGTCGGCGTTAACGTCTTCAACATCGAGGTAAGCGCCTAGGGGATCGGACTGGGTTCTTGACAGGTAACTGTCGCGTAAGTTAAGCGGGCTGGAGTCGGCGTGTTGATTTTGTGAGTTGGTTGCGCATCCCGCCAAGGCCATTGTTGCGGCGAGTATGAGGCATTTGCCGGCGCGCCAGAGGTTCTGATTGTTAATGGTTAGCTGTGTCAGGAGTCGATGAGGCGGCATAGTTCTTAGTGTTTGGCCGCGCCTTATCCAGCATTTTTACAACGTTAATGTTAACGAAATGTAAATGTCCTAGGATTTCAGCGCAAAATTGGCGGTTGGGTTTTAATAAGTGGGGTGAGTTTAACTAATCTTGGCTGACACGTAAAGCGCTTGCGATGTTTACGTGGGCCTGTGGTGGAACCACCTTATGACGGCTGTTTTTACTATGAAGGTGGCTTAGACCCGGGTTAAAATTAACCGGCCTGATACAGACTAATACAATTTAGTTTACTCATTTTTTATTAATGGGGGTCGCACGAACGATCCGCCAAACCCGGAGACAATAATGCAGAAATTGCGCGAATTCCACCGTCAGTCCCTAGAAGATCGCGAAAATTTCTGGCGACGGGAGTCCCAGCATATTCATTGGGAAAACGCATTTCATAAAGTATTGGATTACTCCAATCCGCCTTTCGCGCGGTGGTTTGTTGGCGGTAAAACTAATCTTTGTTATAACGCCGTCGATCGCTGGCTTCCCACGCAAGCCGATAAGCCAGCCCTAATCTGGGTCTCGACGGAGGTCGAGCAGGAAATTATTTACACCCGTGCGGACTTGGCGCACGAGGTCAATGCGGCCGCCGCCATACTGCGTAGCCTGGGAGTGCGCAAGGGTGATCGCGTTCTGGTATACATGCCCATGATCCCCGAGGCAGCCTTTATCATGCTGGCATGCGCACGCATCGGCGCCATTCATTCGGTTGTGTTTGGCGGGTTCGCCTCGCATAATCTGGCGCAGCGCATCGATGATGCGCAGCCTAAAGTGGTGGTGTCGGCCGATGCCGGATCGCGTGCGGGTAAGGCCATTGCCTATAAGCCATTGCTTGATCAGGCCATGAAAGCCGCACAACATCCGCCCGAGTCGGTTTTGCTGGTCGATCGAGGCTTGGTCAAGTTCGAACCAGTGGCCGGTCGCGATCTGGACTACGCCACTTTGCGTGCCAGATATGATGGCGCGGAAGAGCCGGTTGAATGGCTGGAATCGTCCGACCCAAGTTATATCCTTTACACCTCGGGCACTACGGGAAACCCCAAAGGGGTACAGCGTGACACGGGAGGGTACGCCGTCGCCATGGTGGCGTCTATGCGCTATATATTTGGCGGCAAGCCGGGTGATACCTATTTGTGTACCAGCGATATCGGTTGGGCGGTGGGGCATTCTTATGTTGTGTATGGGCCGCTGCTCAACGGTCAGGCTACGGTGATGTACGAAGGCTTGCCTACCCGGCCCGATGGCGCCATCTTGTGGAAAATGGTCGAAAAATACCATGCCAAGGCCATGTTTACGGCTCCTACCGCCATCCGGGTACTTAAGAAACACGACCCGGCTCTATTGAAAAAGCACGACTTATCCAGCCTTCAGACCTTATACCTGGCGGGCGAACCGCTCGACGAGCCTACGGCCGTCTGGATTTCCGAAGCCCTGGGAAAGCCCGTTATTGATAACTATTGGCAAACCGAGACCGGCTGGCCGATTTTATCCGCTCAGCCTGGGGTTGAGGTCGTTCCCACCAAGTTCGGTAGCCCTTCGTTTCCAGTTTTTGGCTACGATGTGCGCGTGGTCGACGAAGGAACAGGTGAAGACCTAGGCCCCAACGAGAAGGGCGTCGTGGCCATTGTCCCGCCGCTGCCGCCGGGCGCCATGTCCACCATATGGGGTGATGACGAGCGTTTCGTCCGCACTTATTTCACTGCTATCCCCAATCGCACTCTGTACTCCACTTTTGACTGGGGGCTGTACGATGACGACGGCTACTGGTTTATTCTGGGACGCACGGACGATGTCATCAATGTGGCGGGGCATCGTTTGGGCACGCGAGAAATTGAAGAGTCTCTGAACAGCCATTCTGCAGTGGCTGAGTCGGCAGTGGTGGGTGTGCGCGATTCCGTGAAAGGCCAGGTGGCAGTGGGCTTCGCAGTTCTGAAAGATCCTGCCGCCTTCGAAGGTGAACAGGCCGAGGCCGATCTGGAAGACGACATCAAGCGTGTCATCGAAGAACGCATTGGCGCCGTAGCACGTCCATCTCGCATTCATTTTGTGGGGGCTCTGCCCAAAACCCGTTCCGGCAAGGTGTTGCGGCGCGCAATTGTGGCATTATGCGAAGGTCGGGATCCGGGCGACCTGACCACAATTGAAGACCCCAGTGCCCTCGAACAAATCAAGGATTCGTTATGAAAACCAAACCAGTGTTAAGTGCCTCCGACGTGAAAACCATATTGGCCGCGGCAGAGAAGTATGCCAGCGAGCATAAATGGGCCGTCACGATTTCTGTGGTCGACGATGGCGGTCATATACTGGGTTTGGCGCGCATGGATGGGGCTGCTGCCATCTCGGCCCATATTTCCCCTGCCAAAGCGCGTACAGCGGCTTTGGGCAGACGCGAATCGAAGGGCTACGAAGACACCATCAATCAAGGGCGCTTCTCATTTTTGTCGGTACCTCTTCTTGATGGCATGCTCGAAGGTGGTGTGCCCGTTGTGGTGCAGGAGCAGGTCGCGGGCGCGGTAGGTGTGTCGGGTGTCAAGTCCAGTGAAGACGTCGAAATCGCCCGAGCAGGGATTGCTGCCCTGAATCTATGACACACCAAGCGCCGGCCACCTCGGTCGGGTTTCACGGAACCCTCAATCCTGGGGTGACCCGGCGCGAAGTGTGGGCTTGGGCGATGTACGATTTTGCCAACTCGGGCTACACGACAGTGGTGCTTACCACGGTGTTCAGTGCGTATTTTGTAGGTGTGGTGGCGGCCCAGAAGCCGTGGGCCACACTGGCGTTTACGGCCGCCCTATCTTTTTCTTATTTAATGGTGATGCTGACCATGCCGGCCCTGGGTGCGCGGGCCGATGCCCGGGCTTCCAAGAGGCGCTTGTTGTTTAGCAGCACTGTTGGGTGCGTAGTGGGCACGCTGTTGCTGGCTTTTGTGGGGCCGGGGGATATTGTTTTCGGCTTAATCGTCCTGGCCCTGTCGAATTACGGTTATTGCGTGGGTGAATCGATCATTGCCGCGTTTTTACCCGAGATTGCCCAACCTCGTGCCTTAGGCCGCGTATCGGGGTGGGGCTGGAGTTTTGGTTATTGTGGCGGCATGTTAAGTCTGGGGCTGGCCCTGGTGCTGGTGTCCTGGGCCTCGGCGCACGGCCAGACCGCCAGCCTGTATGTGCCGCGGGTCATGCTGCTGACCGCTGTGATTTTTGCGCTGGCAGCCGTGCCATCCTTTGTTTTTCTGCGCGAGCGATCCAAGCCCAGTCATAAGCCTGCAGAGGGGCTGTTGGGCCGTCTGCGCACGGCCTGGCGCGAAACAGGCCAAGATTTTCAAGATTTCCGTTATTTGCTGTTTTGCGGTGCCTGTTATCAGGCAGGCATTGCCGTGGTCATTACACTGTCGGCTGTGTATGCCACCGTGGCCATGGGTTTTACGATGGCCCAAACCATGGCTCTGGTATTTACAGTCAACATTGCGGCCGCGGCAGGTGCTTTTTTATTTGGCCACGTCCAGGATCGGATCGGCCACAAGCGCGCTTTGGCGATTACTTTGTGCGGCTGGATTGTGATGGTGCTGGTGGCGTATGCCGCCGTACAACTCTGGGTGTTCTGGATCGCCGCGACACTGGCCGGTTTATGCATGGGCACTAGCCAAAGCGCGGGCCGCGCCATGGTAGGAGCTTTCGCTCCTAAGGAACGTTTGGCTGAATTCTATTCTTTGTGGACTTTCGCCATACAGCTGTCGGCCGTGGTCGGTCCTTTGTGTTATGGCCTCGTTACGTGGCTTACCGGTGGCAATCAGCGAACAGCCCTGCTTTTTACGGGGCTGTTTTTCGTGGCGGGTTTGCTGGTTCTGATAAGGGTTGACTTTGCACGCGGGTTGCGTCAGCGCGATACTATGGCTTGATGCGATAGGCGGCCACGAGGGGCGCCGTGAGAAAAATTATTTCATTCGTTAACAGGAGCGGAGTGTCATGAAAACAGAAATCGAATCAGTCTTGGTGGAAAATCGGGTCTTCCCGCCTTTCGCCAATCTGGTTAAAGATGCGAATATTTCGGGTATGGATGGGTATCGGGCACTGTGCGATGAGGCGGAACGCTCGCCGCAGGAATTTTGGGGTAGGTTGGCCCGTGAAAACCTGATTTGGGACAAGCCTTTTGCCAGCGTGCTAGACGAATCACAGGCGCCGTTTTACAAGTGGTTTGCCGATGGCGAAATGAATGTGTCGGCCAACTGTCTGGATCGGCATTTGAATACTCCCACCGCGAATAAAACTGCAATTATCTTCGAGGCGGATGATGGTCGGGTCGAACACGTCACTTATAAACAGTTGCATGCCCGCGTATGTCAGTTCGCCAATGGCATCAAGGCGCTAGGGTACAAGGCCGGGCAGCGGGCCGTTATTTACATGCCCATGTCGGTCGAAGCCGTGGTGGCCATGCAGGCGTGCGCACGTCTGGGCATTATCCATTCGGTGGTGTTTGGCGGGTTTTCGTCCAAGAGTCTGCATGAACGCATAGTCGATGTGGGTGCCGTGCTGGTCATCACCGCCGATGAGCAAGTGCGTGGCGGCAAGACAATCCCCTTGAAGCCCGCTGTGGATGAAGCCCTGACAATGGGTTCGTGCGAGGCGGTGAGTCATGTGATTGTCTATCAGCGTACGGGTGGAAAAGTAGCGTGGCAGCAAGGCCGCGATCTGTGGATGCATGAGGTGGCGGACAAGCAGCCCAGCACTTGCACTCCAGTGGCTCTCAGC
>JBDTLC010000039.1:0-6687 GCA_039935015.1 Paralcaligenes sp.
GGTTACCCGTTATTGAGCAGATGGCAGCCACAAAGGCTGCCGCTACATTTTCACCTGCACTTTTGCGGACACAAGCGATTTGGAAATGGAGTAAAACCGATCAGGATTCAATATCTTCCAGGCTGAAGGTCTCGGCCTGGTCGTCGTAAGAGAAGATTTCTGCATATCGTCCCCAGTTGATGACGGCGTCAAGAGTTTCTTCGGCTGCGCTATCCGATAAAAAGTCTTCAAGCTCTTGCTCAAATCTTACCCGCGGCGCCCGGTGCCCGGGCCTCTCGTTAAGCACTTGGCGGATCCGTGCCGCCATGGGCACCGAACGCACCAGGTGGTCGGCAAACATCAGCTTACGCTCCTGGGTATCGCCATCGGCGAACAGCTTACCCGCCTGGGTCAGCAGAATATCGCCTTCACGCATGTCGGCGAGCCCCAGATGCTGCAGCATTTCAGAGACTGGGAACAGGTCGTCAACTTCAAGGTGCAAGGTGCGGGCGATTTCGGGCAGATCGGCCTTGCCGTTGTAGGGAGCCATGGCCAGAGTTTCGACCAACCCGGCCATCAGGTTGGTCGAAACCTGCGGCAGCCAGGTGCCTAGTTCGAGCTCCTTGTGGGCGCCGCCTGTTGTCGCGCGTGCCGTCATTTGGGCATAAATATCGTCGACCAGTCGGCGAAAGGCCGGATCGAGCCGATTGCGGGGGTGAGCGAAAGGCACTTTGATTTCTGCAACGACGCGCCCCGGGTTGGATGACAAGACTAATATCCGATCACACATGAATACGGCTTCTTCGATGTTGTGCGTGACAATCAGAACAGACTTGATCTTCAGCTGGCCCTCGTTCCAAAGATCAAGCAAGTCGGTACGCAGGGTTTCGGCGGTGAGCACATCCAGAGCAGAAAACGGTTCATCCATGAGCAGCAGGGTCGGGTCGACCACTAAGGCTCGTGCGAAACCTACGCGCTGGCGCATTCCGCCAGATAATTCGCGCGGATAGGCATTTTCAAATCCGTCCAGGCCGATCAGGTCAATCGCCGCAAGCGCGCGCTTGCGACGTTCCTGTGGATTGACGCCCAGCGCCTCCAGACCGGCTTCCACATTTTGCAGCACCGTCAGCCACGGAAATAACGCAAAAGTCTGGAAGACCATGGCGACGCCCTCGGCGGGGCCTTGCAGCGACTCGCCTCGATAAGTCACCGTACCGCCGGTAGGTTTGATCAGGCCCGCGATAATGCGCAGCAGGGTCGATTTTCCTGAGCCCGAACGCCCCAGCAACCCCACAATTTCGTTTCTGCTAAGAACCAGGTTCACATCGTCGAGCACCAGCAGTTCATCCTGCGACTTGTTAAAGCCGCGGCGAACATGCTCGACACGCAATATTTCGTTGGCTGCGACGTTTTCCGGATTTTGCATGGCAAGATTCTTCAGTAAGCGTTCAAGGTAAAGAGATTGCGGCGAGCCAGGGCCATCCGCTTAATCCATGCGCAGCTTGGTATCGGCGTAGGCATACAGGGGGCGCCAAAGCAGGCGGTTAAACAGGGTTACAAAGAGCGACATCATGGCCACGCCCAGTATGATCTTGGGAAAATCGCCCGCTGCCGTATTTTGGGCAATATAGGCGCCCAGACCGTGTGCGACGACGTGGTCATTGCCCCACGATACATATTCTGAAACGATGCTCGCGTTCCATGCTCCGCCCGAGGCCGTAATGGCGCCCGTTATGTAATATGGAAATATGCCGGGCAGGATGATTTTTCTCCACCATTGCCACCCGCGAATGCGGAAGTTGGCTGCTGCCTCTTTGAAATCGTTGGGAAATGCAGTGGCGCCGGCGATGACGTTGAACAGAATGTACCACTGGGTGCCAAGAATAATTAGCGGCGACAGCCAAATATCGGCATTGAGATTGAATTTTACGATGACAACGACAAACGCAGGAAACAGCAGGTTAGCGGGGAAGGCCGCCAGGAACTGCGCAATGGGCTGGGCTTTTGCGGCCAGCGCAGGGCGCAGACCTATCATCACGCCCAGTGGCACCCAGATAAGGGATGCGATCACGATCAGCACCATTACGCGCGCCAGAGTCAACAGGCCAAGCAGGAAAACCTCCCCCACTTCAGGCAGGCTTACGCCCGTGCGGACAAAAGTGATCACGCGGAACATGAGGTAGGCGGTCAGCAGCAAAACGGCTAGCGCCCAGATGGCGTCGATGATTTTTGACGGTATGCGCTCCATCTTCATGGAGACTGCCTTAGGGCTTGCCAAAAGGGCTGGCAAACGTGCGGGGACGCGCGCCACCGTAGCCAGCACCTGGCCAATGGGTTTGAGCAAGCGGGAAATCAGGCGGGTGCGCCGGATCAGGTCGAGCAACCATGACTGAGGTTCGCTCGCCGACATGGTGTTTTCCATGCGGAATTTGTCGGCCCACGCCACTAGGGGGCGGAACAGCAATTGATCGTAAGCCAGAATGACCAGCGCCATGACGAGAATGACATAGCCCACGCAGTCGAGATTGCGCTGATCGATGGCGGTAGCCAGGTAGGAACCAATTCCAGGCAGCGTAATCGTGTTGTTACCCACCGTGATGGCTTCCGAGGCGACGACGAAAAACCAGCCGCCCGACATGGACATCATCATGTTCCAGATCAGCCCAGGAAGTGAAAACGGAACTTCAAGTTTCCAAAATCGCTGCCAGCCCGTCAAATGGAAGCTGCGCGACATCTCCAGTAAATCGCGCGGCACGGTACGCAACGACTGGTAGAAGCTGAACGTCATGTTCCATGCCTGGCTGGTGAAAATGGCGAAGATGGCCGCGCATTCGGCACCGACGACCCGGCCGGGGAAAAGGGCCAGGAAAAACGTAACGGTAAACGATATGTAGCCCAGCACAGGCACCGACTGCAGGATATCCAGAATTGGCACCAGCACCTTCTCGGCGCGTCGGCTCTTGGCGGCGAGCGTTCCATAGATCAGCGTAAACAACAACGAGGCGACCATGGCCGCGAGCATGCGCAAGGTGGTGCGCAGCGCATACCCGGGCAGCATCGAGGGATCGAGCGAAATCGCCTGTGTTTTTAGCACCGAGATTGGCGCCATGGTCTGATGGTAGCCCACCACCCCCATTGCAATCAGGCAGAGAATGAGCGGGAAGGCGATGAAATCCCAGCGATTGGGCAAAAGCCGCCACGCCGACGCGTTAAATGACGCACTAAGGATATTCACACGCATTTAGCGGCTCCGGCATTGGTTTTCTTTTGCAGGCATGACACTACCATAATAATATGTCATCCATGTCTATATCTTCTCACTGCGTTGCCATCATAGGTGGCGGCCCGGCCGGCCTGATGGCGGCTGAAACGCTGACTACGGCTGGTGTGCGTGTCGACCTCTATGACGCCATGCCGTCAGTCGGGCGCAAATTTTTGCTGGCCGGCCGTGGTGGCTTGAATCTGACGCATAGCGAACCAGCGGCGGTATTTAGAGCGCGCTTTGGCGCACGCGCAGCACAGGTGGCGCCATGGCTGGCGCAGTTCGACGCGCAGGCTCTGCGGCAATGGGCCGATGAACTGGGGGTAGAAACCTTTATCGGATCATCGGGGCGGGTGTTTCCCACCGAGATGAAAGCAGCGCCTTTGCTACGAGCCTGGCTGCAAAAGCTGCACGCCAACGGAGTAAGCCTGCATACGCGCCACATCTGGCGCGGTTGGGCTGACGATGGCGCCTTGTTGCTGGATACCCCCAGCGGCGCTGTCGCCCGCCATGCGGCTGCAGTGATCCTCGCTCTGGGTGGCGGCAGTTGGGCGCGCCTGGGCTCAAATGGTGCGTGGCAAACGCTTCTGGAACAGAAAGGGGTAGGCGTGGCGCCTCTGCTGCCCGCCAATGGCGGCTTTAGGGCGAGCTGGAGCCCCTATTTTTCTGAGCATTTTGCGGGTCAGCCATTGAAATCGGTGGCCATGGCGCCAGAAGGTTTTGAAATGCGACGCGGCGAATGCATGGTGACTGCCGATGGGCTGGAGGGCGGGCTGATCTATGCCTGGTCGGCGAGCTTGCGCGATGCGCTGTTGGCCAACGGCGAGGCGTTCTTGTATGTCGACTTGCAGCCCGGACGTGACGCCGCCCAAGTACTGGCCGAAGTCACCAGGCCGCGCGGCGCCAAGTCCTGGTCCAGCCATTTACGTAGCCGGCTGGGTTTGTATGGCGCCAAGGTCGGTTTGTTGCGCGAATGTTTGCCGAAGGCGACATTTGATCGTCCAGATATTTTGGCGCGAGCCATTAAATATTTGCCGGTGCGCCTTACAAGCATGCGGCCCCTGGATGAAGCGATCAGTACGGCAGGTGGCGTGCGGTTTGAAGGTTTGAACGAGAATTTAATGCTAAACGCTTTGCCAGGTGTGTTTTGTGCGGGTGAAATGCTGGATTGGGAAGCCCCCACCGGTGGCTACTTGTTGACTGCATGCATGGCCAGCGGCCGCGTGGCGGGGCAGGGCGTGCTACACCGGCTTGGTGGTTATTTGTAGCGGCAGCCTGTAGCGACAGCCTGTAGCAGCAGCCCTTGTGGCTGCCACCAACCTCGCGCAATCCGAATACGTAAAATACGTGCTCGCGAATTTTGTAGTGACAGGCCTTGCGCCTGCCACCCCTCTATGCAAAATACGGGTTTGCCGGCCAAGCCTTTGCCACCCACAAGGGGTGGCACTACATAATCACGCGCTGGCGGTATCGAGCAATGCTATGTCCGCATTTGAAAGCGCCAATTGCGTCGAGCGTATTAGACTGTCCATTTGCTCGATCGACGTTGCGCTGGAAATAGGTGCGGTCACGTCTTCGCGCGCCATCACCCATGCCAGAGCGACTTCCGCGAGGTTTGCCTGATGAGCGTGCGCCACAGTATCGAGCGCGGCCAGTATGCGAAAGCCACGCTCGTTCATGTATTTGCTCATCCGGACGCCGCGCGTCTTGCTCTTGGCCACATCGGCAGGCGTACGATACTTTCCCGACAGAAATCCTACTGCCAGACCATAATAGGTGATGGCGCCCAAGCCCTCGCGTATGCACAGATCGCGCACCTCACCTTCATAGTCTTCACGATCGTACAAGTTGAACATGCACTGCAGGACTTCATAGCGCGGGAGGTTTTGTTCGGAGGTTGCCGTCAGTGCTTCGCGCAACTGGAGCGCGCTATAGTTCGAGGCCCCAATGGCTTTGACCTTGCCTTGCGAAATAAGCGTCTCGTAGGCGCGTAAGGTTTCTTCTATAGGCGTTTCAGGATCGGGGAAGTGGCTTAAATACAGGTCGATGTAATCGGTTTGCAGCCGTCGCAGCGAGCGTTCGACAGCGGCCACAATATATTGGGCCGAAAGCCCCTTTTTGTCAGGCGTGAGTTCGGCCCCGACCTTGGTGATGAGCACCGCTTTCTGGCGTCGTGCTGCCGACATCTTGAACCAGTTGCCGATAATGGTTTCAGATTCGCCGCCCTGGTTGCCAGGCGCCCAAACTGAGTACATGTCCGCCGTGTCGATCGCGTTCAATCCGGAATCGAAGAAACGATCAAGCAAAGCATGCGAGGTGCGCTCGTCAGTGTTCCAGCCGAACACGTTGGTGCCCAGCACTAGCGGAGCAATGTGCAGGCCGCTGCGACCCAATGGACGTTTGTTCATCATCGCTTCCTTTCGGGGCTGTTCACGGGATCGCTTATTGTATGGCAGCGACGCCATAGCCAAAAGTGGTCTGTACAAAGTAGTTTCGAGTCATGACCCTGGTTCA
Source organism: Paralcaligenes sp. (assembly GCA_039935015.1). Lineage (GTDB taxonomy): Bacteria > Pseudomonadota > Gammaproteobacteria > Burkholderiales > Burkholderiaceae_B > Paralcaligenes. The sequence continues at coordinate 5,756 of JBDTLC010000039.1, forward strand.
AATGGCGTATTGGGAAAGTTTTGTCTATAGTCAGGCTGCGCGGAGGACTCCAACTTGGTGCAAGGCTTGAGCTCAGAACAACGGGCTGGCCTTGAGGCGCGCGAGGTTATTATGTAAACCTTGCAGAGCCGACACATTCCATTCTATTTGACGAACCAAAGGATCCCTATATGAAAGATGCCATTTACCTGGTACTGGACATGGAGAACGACTTGGTCCACGCGGATGGGCCTAATGGCCAGGCGGCCTACGGAGAACAGGTGCGTGGTCGTCGCATTATTGAGAATACCCGCCGCGCGATCGAGAAGGCGCGCTCGGCTGGTGTGTACGTCGGCTTCGTGCGTGTCGGGTTTTCTGCGGATTATCGCGAATGTCCTCCCAATTCACCCATTTTTTCGGGGGCGCGCAAGAACGGCATCTTCAAATTGGGCGAATGGGGCACACGGGTGCACTCCGACCTCGGGCAGCAACCGGGCGACTTCGATATTGTTAAGCACAGGGTGAGCCCGTTTTACAGCACGAGTCTGGAGGCCATCCTGCGTGCCAATGGCATCAAGCGGATCTACTGCTCGGGCATTTCCACCAACGCAGTGGTCCAGGCGACGGTGCGCGAAGGGCATGATCGCGATTACGACATTGTGGTGTTGGAAGATGGCTGCTGTGGGGTGACGGCCGAGGAGCACGAGAATGCGATCAAAGGCTTGCAGCGCTTCTGCCGCGTCACGAATTCGCAAGATGTTGTCTTTGAGTGAGGTGAACGTGAATCGTATTGCACGCAGTCTGCTTTTTGTGCCGGGCGATCGTCCAGAGCGCTTTGCGAAGGCCGCAGCCAGCGGCGCGCACGAGGTGATGCTGGATCTTGAAGATGCAGTAGCGCCCGCATCTAAAATTCAGGCAAGGCAGGCTGTTTCAGCGTGGCTCGCCCAGGGCCA
>JBDTLC010000040.1:0-14803 GCA_039935015.1 Paralcaligenes sp.
ATTGCGTCAGCCGTACAAAAGGAACTTAAGCTCCCTAGCATTAAGATCAAAGAAGTCCCTGTCACGTCGTCCACCCGGATTCCGCTGGTGGCCAATGGCACGATTGATCTTTCCTGCGGTTCGGCCACGAATAACGCCGAGCGCCAGCAGCAGGTCAGCTTTGCACCCACAACCTTTGTGACTGCGACCCGGTTTGCTGCACTCAAATCGTCAAAGGTCAACGATCTGGCTGACTTCAAGGGCAAGACCGTCGTCTCTGTCTCGGGCTCAAGCAACTTGCGCTGGCTGGTTCAGGCCAACGACGATCAGAAACTAGGTATGAAGATTATTACCGCTAAGGATCACCCCGAGGCGTTCCTGACGGTAGGAAGCGGGCGCGCAGCGGCCTTCTTTATGGACGATATCCTTTTGGCAGGCTTGGTGGCCACCTCACACGTGCCCAAGAACTGGATGATCAGCAAGGCGGCCTACACGATCGAGCCCTACGGCATCATAGAACCTAAAGGTGATCCTGCGTTCAAAACGGCCGTTGACAATGCCGTCAAGGCGATGATGAAAGACGGTACGCTCGACAAGCTCTACGTCAAATGGTTTACCAAGGCTATTCCACCGAAAAACGTGAACTTGAACTGGCCTATGACGCCCGAACTCAAAAAGGTGATCGCTCATCCGACCGACTCACCTGATCCTGCTGTCTACAAATAAGCGGTGTTGTGTACGGCACAGCCCCGTTGTTCAGGGCTGTGCTTTTTTGTATTCGGATGCCTAGTGTCTTTAGGATAAATGCATGAATTACAACTGGAACTGGTCGATTTTTTGGGCGCCCGCGCCCGGCGGTTCGGGTACGTACATGTATACCCTGGTCCAGGGCATGTACTGGACGCTGGGCGTCTCGGCCGTCGCCTGGGTCATTGCGCTGCTCTTAGGGGTCGTGGTGGGGGTGCTACGCACAGGCCGCATCAAGTGGCTCGCCAATCTCGGTGCCGCATATGTCGAGATCTTTCGCAATGTTCCGTTACTGGTGCAATTATTCTTGTGGTATTTCGTGTTTCCCGAGGTCGTGCCCAAATCTCTTGGGGATTTCATCAAGTCCGCAGACCCGACGTGGTCCACATTCTGGACGGCGGTCGTGTGCTTGGGCCTGTTCACCTCAATCCGGGTGGCCGAACAAATCCGTGCGGGCATCAACTCTTTGCCCGTAGGCCAAAACATGGCGGGCACCGCCCTGGGGCTACGCCGCGCGCAGGTCTATCGCTACATTCTTTTGCCCGAGACGATACGAATCATTATGCCGCCCCTGACCTCCGAAGCGCTCAACCTTATCAAGAACACGTCGGTCGCGTTCACGATCGGGCTCATCGAGATCACCGGTGCGGCGCGCTCCATGCAGGAGTTCTCGTTTCAGATCTTCGAATCGTTTGCGGCCGCGACGGTGCTGTATTTAGTCATCAATACAGTGGTCGTGATTCTCATGCGCTACATTGAAAAATGGATGAGCGTTCCTGGTTTTATCGGCACGGAAAAATAAGGGGACACCATGCATTTTGACTTCGAAATCATTCTCCGGACCTTGCCTTATGTCTTTGGCACCGGTATGGTCTTTACCCTCAAACTCACGGTGCTCGCCACAGCAGGGGCCGTGGCGCTCGGTACGTTGCTGGCCATGATGCGCCTGTCCTCTAACCGGCTCTTGTCGAGCGTTGCAGGGGGCTATGTCAATTTTCTGCGCTCTCTGCCGCTGATCTTGATCATCTTCTGGTTCTATTTTCTGGTGCCCTATATCGTCGGATGGATCACCCGTGCGGGACACCCCATCGCGGTGGGCGGCTTTACCTCGGCGCTCATCACGTTCACCTTGTTCGAGGCGGCGTATTTTTGCGAAATCATGCGCGCCGGCATTCAGTCCATTCCACGCGGCCAGGTGGGCGCAGGCTACGCACTGGGACTGAATTACTGGCAGGTCATGGGCCATATCGTTTTGCCTCAGGCCTTTCGTAATATGACTCCCGTGCTCCTCACGCAAATGATTGTGCTCTTTCAGGACACATCTCTCGTGTACGTGCTGTCGCTTACCGACTTTCTGGGAGCGGCCAACAACGTCGCCCAGCGCGATGGCCGTCTGGTTGAAATGTTTATTTTTGCGGCCGTGGTGTACTTTATCATCTCGTATTCCGCGTCGTTGATTGTCAGTATGCTTGATCGCCGTATGGCGATCGTACGCTAAGGGTTAGGAACTTTTCATTATGATTGAATTCAAAAATGTCAGTAAATGGTATGGCTCCTTTCAGGTGTTGACCGATTGCACGACTAAAGTATCCAAGGGCGAGGTGGTGGTGATCTGCGGCCCGTCGGGGTCTGGTAAATCCACCTTGATCAAAACAGCCAATGCGCTGGAACCCTTTCAGAAGGGTGAAATCTGGATCGACGGTGTGTCGGTAGGTGCGCCCGGCACCAATCTGCCCAAGCTGCGTTCGCGCATCGGGATGGTATTTCAGCACTTCGAACTGTTCCCGCACTTGTCGGTGATGCGTAACCTTGCGCTCGCCCAGGTCAAGGTGCTGGGACGTGATGAAGACGAGGCGCTTGAGCGGGGCCGAAAGCTGCTCGAGCGTGTAGGCCTCACCGACCACACCGACAAGTTTCCCGGGCAACTCTCCGGTGGGCAGCAGCAGCGGGTGGCGATCGCCCGAGCGCTCGCCATGGATCCGCTGGCCATGTTGTTCGACGAGCCCACCTCGGCGCTGGACCCCGAGATGGTCAATGAGGTGCTCGATGTGATGGTCGATCTGGCCAAGGACGGCATGACCATGATGGTGGTCACCCACGAAATGGGCTTTGCTAAGAAAGTGGCCGATCGCGTGGTGTTTATGGATGCTGGGTTCATCGTCGAAGACTGTTCCAAAGACGATTTCTTCGAACATCCCGAAGCCCGTTCCGAGCGTGCCAAGTTTTTCCTCTCCAAAATCTTATCGCACTAGGCCACATAGGGGTTTTGTAAAGGCAGCCCTTATGGCTGCCTTTACGCCTACGCGTTTATAGCGCTCACCTAGTTACGGTGATCGTGATTCCATAGCCATAGTAGCGCCAGCAGAATAAATGCGACGAACGGGAACACAAGCATGTTTACGGCACCAGCAACCACTGGTTGCAAGGACGTGTCCCGACGAGAAACAGGCGATTGCTACGCAACCAAACACCAGGAATTCGGCGCGATCGAGCGATTTCGGACAAAGGCCGCTCGCTGTGTGTCGATTTTGGTTTGAGGGCGGCATACAGGCCCAAGAATAAGGTGCCCAGACAAAAAACCGGGAAGGCATCGCGCTTCTCAGAGGGATAGAAGGCGATCTCGGTTATGGGAGCCCTTGTTCTGGCTGGCGTGAGAGGGGCGGTTGCGTGGAACAGAAGGATCGTAAGTCATTTCGGCGGCAAGCGGCCAGAAGTTTGGTAGGAAACACTCGGCTACGACCAGTGGTTGGCGGGATTGCCAAAAGACTGAACAGCGCGCTACTAAGACTTCGGCTGGCGGAGCCTGGCGGCCGAAGGTACGCTTTATCGTTGCGTAAATGGGTTGCTGTGAATCGATGCGGCGCGAAAAAAATACGGAGCGTGTAATTTTTGGATTGCTGTAGAGCATGTCGGCTAAAGGTCGCGTTCTTAGCCGTCGCATGCCTTGCCACCAGCCATGTGACGCGGCAAGCGGGGTGAAGCTGCGGGCGACTACGCTGTCGATGCCGTCGATACTCATCATGATTTCTCGCAACCAAATGGGAGACTTTGGCGGCAACCCAAGCAGCCATGCTTCGGTCGGGTTGAGGCTGTCGGCCTGTTCACGGACGATCTGTAGGCGGACCAGACCGATCTGACGCAGCCCATCCGTGAGGGCCTTGGGGCGTGCCAGCCAGTATTTTTGTATGTGGGTAAACGATGGGGCAGCGGCGGTTTGCCAGCCGCTGCGCTTGGCGGGATGCAGTTTCATAACGCGTATTATCGCTAAACTCTTACAATATTGTTTATGGAAAAAATACGAATTTCAAAATTAATGGCCGAGCGCGGGCTGTGTTCGCGGCGCGAGGCGGATGCTTACATCGAACGTGGGTGGGTGCGCGTAGACGGCGTGGTGATATCCGAACTTGGCAGCAAGGCTTTTCCGGATCAACAAATTACGCTTGAACGGCAGGCGCAAAGGCGCCAGACGGCTCGGATAACCATTTTACTTAACAAGCCTGTTGGATATGTGTCCGGACAGGCTGAAAGTGGTTATCGGCCAGCAGTTTCACTGATCAATGCCAGGTCTCACTATAGCGTGGACAAATCGCCCCTGCGCTTTGAACCTGGCCAATTGCGCGGGCTCGCTCCGGCTGGCCGCCTTGATATTGACTCGCAAGGCTTGCTGGTCTTAACGCAGGATGGTCGTATTGCACGGCAGTTGATCAGCGACGATTCTGACATCGACAAGGAGTATCTGGTGAGGGTGCAGGGACGGATTGCTGGCAATGGTTTGGCACTTCTTAATCACGGATTAATGCTTGATGGCAAGCCCTTACAGAAAGCCGAAGTGACTTGGCAAAACGAAGATCAGTTGCGTTTTGTCTTGCGCGAAGGCAAAAAGCGACAAATCCGGCGCATGTGCGAACAGGTTGGGCTGAAGGTGATTGGGTTAAAAAGAGTGCGCATCGGCCGTATTGTTCTGGGTGATCTGCCGGCAGGGCAATGGCGTTACCTGAAAGTGGGCGAAGGGTTTGCGTGACCTTGGCCGTTTCGCAATAGCGCAATGGTGCTGGTTTCACGATAGATAAACGTTTTGACTATCCGGCTTTTTGTAGAGGCTGCATCGGTCGTCCTGGATCTTTACATTCATAAGGGGTGCTGCAAAATGCTGATTACACCCACGAGGGGTGCTGCTACAACACCTCTGAAATCCATTCGCGGGGAGAAGTTTTGCGTTATTTGGACTGCTGCGTCAGCGTGAACCGCGCACTGTCATCCTGACCGAGCTTTTCGCGTAACCAGGGCAGCGCCTGTTCCAGTTCCTTATGTAGAGTCCAGGGTGGATTCACCACGAATATGCCGCTGCCGTGCAGTCCGTAGCCGTCGCTCTCCGGCTTGTGCACGGTTAGTGTGGCGTGGACCCAGGTATCGGTTTTCAGGCGTTCCAGCGAGCGAGCGAGTTCGTGCGATTGGCCGCGTTGAACCAATGGATACCATACGATAAAGCAGCCCGTTGCGAATTTCGTAAGCCCGTTGCGGACCGCTTGCAGGGTTTTGCGATAATCGTGTTTGTCTTCGTAGGATGGGTCGATCAGAATCAGGCCGCGCCGCGGCGGCGGGGGTAGCAGGGCATCCAGTCCTTTGAAGCCGTCGCTTTGATATACGACAGTCTGTCGTAAGGCGAGCCGGCCTTGCCGGCCCAAATTTTGCTTCAGTATGTCGATTTCGGACGGATGCATTTCGAACAGGCGCAAGCGGTCCTGGCTTCGAAGCGCGTGCAAAGCCAGCCAGGGCGAGCCCGGGTATGAATTGGCATGCCCATCTGGGTTGAAATGCAGCACGGCATTCAAATAGCGGTCGATCAGGGCAGGCATCATGTCGGCACCCAAAAGCCGGTCTAGCCCGTCGACGCATTCGCCGCTTTGAGCCGCCCAGTCGCCGGTCAAGTCGTAGATACCAGCGCCGGCATGGGTGTCTATGACCCAATAAGGCGTTTCTTTGCGATTGAAATAATCGAGGGTATGCACGAAAACGGCGTGTTTGAGCACATCGGCATGATTGCCGGCATGGAATGCGTGTCGGTAACTGAACAAAGGAGTGTCTCGCGTCTGGAGTTAAAGGTGGGGGCTTAAGGTGTCGATTGCATCAGTGAAAATAGCGTCGCAACCCCAATTAAATAATTCGCGCGCGCGCGCGGCATCGTTGACCGTCCAGATCGCAACTTTAAAGCCTGCAGCGCGTATCGTGCCAACCACGTCTGCGGTGGTGTGCCGGTCGCCCATATTCAGGCTGATGCATTGCAGGCGCCGCATGCGAGCCTGCCAGTCTGCCGGTAGTGCTCCACCTATAAGCAGAGCTCTGGGTAGCTCTGGTGCAGCTTTCAGCGCAGCCTCGAGCGCGATTTCGGAAAATGACGAGAGTAAAGGCGCAGTGGCAGCGTGAGCCCATAGTTGTCGTGCAATGAGAGCAACTTGCGTACCTGTTTCGGCCTCGGCGCCGGTATGAGGCTTAATTTCAATATTGCTGAGTATGTTGTTGGCCAACGTATAGGCGCCTATAGCATATAAGGTGGAAATGGGTTCGCCCGCGTAGGGTTTGGAGTGCCAACTGCCAAAGTCGAGCTTAGCCAGCTCGTTGAAAGTCTGGTCGGCGGCGTTACCTGCGCCGTTGGAGCAGCGGTTCACCGTATCGTCGTGCAGCAGAATAGGTACGCCGTCGCGGCTTAATTTGACGTCGTATTCCATCATGGAGAAGCCATGTTTGGCCCCCAGGCGCATGGAGGCCAGGGTGTTTTCAGGTGCCAGGTGGCCTGCTCCGCGGTGCGCGATCATTTTTGGATAGGGCCAGGCAATCTTGCTTTCTGACATTTTGTTGCGTCCTTCGTTAAACTGCGTTGTCGCTGGCAATTTTATCGCCATGGCATAGCATACCTTCAAGTCGATGCATCGGAGATGGTAAACTGCCAGAAAAATTCTTATGTTCTTACGCAGGGTTCTTTTATCGAGGCGATACCGGTTCGCCTTTTTTTGGTATAAATCGCCGTGCCCGGCTTGATCCAGGGCGCGAGACAGTGAGTCATTAATGTTCGATTTTATTCGTACCCATCAGCGCTTGATGCAGTTTCTGTTGTTGGTGCTGATCCTTCCCTCATTTGCCTTGATTGGCGTGAGTGGATACAGCACTTACGTATCGGGCGACCACGATCTGGTGAAGGTGGCAGGGTCGGCGATTACGGTTCAAGAGTTCGATCAGGCGCGGCGCAATCAATTGCAACAGCTGCAACAGAGCAATCCGGGCAGTTTCGACCCTAGCGCGCTCGATAACGAGCCTGCCCGCAAGGCCTTGCTCCAGTCATTGATCGACCGTCGCGTATTGGTGGTAGCGGCCACCAAAGAGCGGTTCAACGTGTCAGACAGGACGCTGCGCCAGGCTATCGCGTCCATCCCCGAGCTACAGGTCAACGGGCAGTTTTCTGCCGAGCGCTACAACGATGTCCTGAAATCCATGGGCACGACCAGCAAAGAATTTGAACAAGGTCGTAGGGCCCAGTTGTCCATTGACCGTGTGCTGGGGCCCGTGGCAATTACCGCACATGTGCCAAAACCCATATTCAACTCGATAGAACAGGCATTAACGGCCCAGCGTACCGTGCGCTTGCGTACTTTTGCGGCTGCAGACTATCAAAAGGACATTACAGTCACCGATGCTGACGTCAAGGCCTGGTACGACAAAAACCCTCAGAAACTGAAGCTGCCCGAACACGTCAGCGTTCAGTATCTGTTGCTCAACGAGGCGGCTGCTATGCAGGGTTTGCCTGCTACCAGCACTCACGATCTGCAAAAATATTACGAACAGAACAAAACCCATTATGCGCAGCCCGCGCGCGTCATGCTTAGTCATATACTGGTTTCTTTGCCGGTTGGGGCCACTGATGCCCAGCGTGAAACCGCGCTGCACAAGGCCCAAAAGATCTACAAAGAAGTTGTGGCCGACAAAAGCAAATTTGCCGATATTGCCCGTGCGCAATCGCAGGATGCAGGCACGGCCAAAGATGGCGGCCGTTTGGGGTGGATTACTAAAGGTTCCTGGCCTGCTGCGCTTGAAACTGCCGTTTTCGCCTTGAAAAAGGGTGAGCTGTCTGAGCCGATCGACGGGCCGGGTGGCTATCATATTTTTCTGGCTGATGATGTCCAGCCGGAAAAAATCGAATCGTTCGACGAGGTCAAGACGAAAGTTGAGGCCGAGGTTCGGCGTCAACTTGCCGCCGATCATTTTGCCGATATGGCAACCAAGCTTACAAGCCTGGTGTATGACAATCAAAGCAGCTTACAGCCCGCGGCCGATACGCTGGGCATGAAGGTTAAAACAGCTAGTGGAATTGCACGCGAAAGTTTGCTGCCGGCTGACGAGATCGGTGACGGAGCGGCAGCGGCGAGTCCCGATGCGGCAGTACTGGGCGATGCCCGAGTACGGCGTGCCTTGTTTTCCAGTCAGGTTCTCGTCGACAAACAAAACTCGGGGGTGATAGAAATTTCGCCCGATACTATGGTGGCTGTTCGGGTTCAGAAACTTAGTGCGGCCGAGGTTCCGCCGATCGATAAAGTATCGTCACTGATACGTCAGCAGTTGTTGGCGGAACGATCGATGGCGGCGGCAGAAAAGGCGGGTCAAAGCGCACTGGCCAACTTTGAAAAGGAAGGGGTCGCCAAGGTGCCCGATGGGTTCGGCGCACCGCTGGTCATCAGCCGCATCAATCCGCAAAGCCTGGACAAACAGACTATCGATGCCGCTCTTTCTGCCCCTACGCAGTCCTTGCCGGTATACGAGGGTGTAAAAGGCGCTCAGAGCTATGTGATTGTGCGTATCGAGCAAGCATCGACTGGCAAATCCGACAGCCCGCTATTGGCCACCTTGCCCACCGAACTGTCTCAAGCCTGGGGTCACGCGCAAGAAGAAGCCGTTCTGGGTGCTTTGCGTAGCGAGAGCAAAATCAAAATGCTGCCTGAAGCAGCCAAGGTATTAGCGGGTGAAGCAAATCAAGGCGGGTAAAAATCTGCCTCACATCCGAGCGTTTTGCCTATTGTGTACTTTGCTGTGTGTCCTGCTTGCACCCGTTGCAGGGCACTCCGAAGGACTGATTAGCCAGTCGTTGAATCATCCTGTTCCGGGTGGCGTGGCTGTGCTGGCCCTGGGCCGCGATGCAGTCGCGCCTGCCGCGGTTTACCTGAAAAACAAGACCTTGGTGGTCCGTGATAGTGATGGGCAATGGGTTGCTGTGGTGGGCATTGCGCTTAAAACGGCAGCGGGCTATCAGACCTTGCAGGTACGAACTGCGCAAGGTGTCCGTGAGGTCGGCTTTAACGTGGCGGTCAAAAAATACCGCGAACAACATATTGCCCTGAAAAATAAAAGCATGGTCAACCCTGACCCCGAGCAACTCAAGCGTTTTGAGCGCGAATATCTCGCACAAACGCATGCCTACGGACGTTACCGGGACAGCGCACCGAGCAATGTGCTACTTGACCTTCCGGTACAGGGCCGGCTATCGAGCCCGTTTGGGTTGCGGCGTTTTTTCAACGGTGAAGAGCGCAACCCCCATTCGGGGCTGGATTTCGCCGTGCCAAAGGGTACGCCGGTCAAGGCGCCTGCCGATGGTGTAATTACGATCGTGGACGATTATTTTTTCAATGGCAATACGGTATTCATAGATCATGGACAAGGATTTATTACGATGTATTGTCATTTGTCGGCATTCAACGTCAAGCTGGGCCAGCGTGTGCGGCGCGGCGACGTGATCGCCTATGTGGGCTCCACGGGACGCGCGACAGGCCCTCATTTGCACTGGACCATAAGCCTGAACAATACACGCGTCGACCCGGCGATATTTGCTCGGGCGTTCAAGCCGTAGGGCGTGATTTTACTGGTGATGAGATTATGAGTCTGCCTGCCTTCGCCAAGGGGCTGAAAGACAGCCTGTCGATTGCCATGGGTTATATCCCAGTGGCGATTTCTTTCGGTTTGGCGGCTGTTCATGTGGGTTTGCCTCCCACTATGACAATTTTGACGTCTATTCTGATCTATGCAGGCGCGAGCCAGTTCATTCTTGTAGGGCTGGTTGCCACGGGTGGATCTTTGACCAGCATTGTCGGAGTTATCCTGTTGATGAATGTGCGTCATGTTTTTTACGGGCCGGCGGTGCTGGCCAAGTTAGAGGCCGCGCATCGGCGCCTGCCTCTTGGCTTGCTGGCGGCAGGGTTGACCGACGAGGTTTTCGCCACGGCGATCGGCAAGCTCGGGCAACAAGCGCCTGCGACTCGCGAATACTGGTATGCAGGGCTGCAACTTGGCGCCTATTTGTCGTGGGTTCTGGGGACGATAGTCGGCGTGTATTTTGGCCAGGATTGGTTGTCTCGGTCCCCCGTGCTCTCCAAAGCTTTGGGGTTTGTTTTGCCTGCTTTGTTTTTCGCGCTGCTCCTGGAGATACGAAAAATAGTCTCGCTTTCTGTGTTGCTTGCGGCTGGCATAGCCACGCTCGTGGGCCTAGCACTGTTGCCGGCGTATGGCGCGATTGTTGCCGGTATGCTGGTCGGTGCCTTGTTCAATGCAAGAAGGGAGTAAACGCTTGGATACGTTCACCTTGTTGTGGATCATTGCCTTGAGTGCAGTCGGCACTTTTTTGATTCGTTATCTGCCGATGCGCTGGCAGGAAAAGGGTGCCAGCCACAATTTGAGACAGGGTCGGGTAGGCCGTGCGCTCGATGCAATCGGTCCGGCCGCGATTGTTGCCCTGATTGTTGTTTCGTGCGGGTCTTTGCTCGGGACACCGCTTTCTGTGCGTGATGGCACCGCGCTGGCGTTGGGCCTGATTGCCGTAGCGCTAGGTAAAAAAATTTTGCGCAGTATCGCCGCTGCTACTCTGACCGGAGTGCTGGTTTACGGATTGGCACTTTGGGGCTTTAGCCTTTTACTCTGACGATTTTCTGTACCTGCGGCACATGGCGTATGGCGCGGATGACTTGCGCCAGATGTTTGCGGCTATCGACCTGCACCGTCAGATGCAATAGTCCGGTGGCAGCCGCATCGTCTTGCATCGTCAGATGCGTGATGTTCGAGTCGGCGTCGGTAATTTCGGCTGCCAGACGTCCGAGCACGCCACGCTCGTTGATAACCGTTACATCCAGACGAGTCGTCAGGTGGCGTGCTGTAGTGGTGTCCCACATGACCGGGATCCAGCGTTCGGGCTCGCGCGCTTGCTGGCGCTGGGCTACGGCGCATTCGGCCATATGGACGACCAAGCCGTGCCCCAGGCGTATTCCGCCTATGATGGCGTCGCCCGGCAATGGGCCACAGCAGGGAGCAAGTTGTACGGCTTGGCCTTCGTTGCCCTGGATGAGAATAGGGGCGTTTGCAGTAGACGTGATTTCGTCGACTGCCGCCGCTGTGGTGGCCAGTATTGAGTTTTCGGGAGCAAAGCGGCGGGCGACTACGGCTGCCAGGCGTTTGCCCAGGCCAATGTCGGCCAAAATTTCGTCGCGCGATCCGGCCCCTGAACTTTTAGCGAGTTTGTCCCACTCGGGGTCATTCTGCGCTGGATGAGGCGAGTGCAGCTGATCGAAGGCCTGATTAAGCAGGCGCTGACCGAAAGCCACCGATTCTTCGTATTTGACGGTACGCAGATAATGTCGAATTTCCGACCGTGCGCGACCGGTGCGAACATAATTGAGCCACTGTGCGCTGGGTCGCGAGGCAGGCGAGGTGATGATCTCGATAGCGTCGCCGCTTTTGAGCTCGGTGCGCAAAGGCGTGAATTCGCCGTTGATTTTGCAGGCGACAGCCTGATTGCCGATATCGGTGTGTATGGAGTAAGCGAAATCGACGGGTGTGGCGCCACGCGGCAAAGAAAGAATTTTTCCCTGAGGCGTGAAAACGTATACCGCGTCGGGAAACAGGTCGACCTTGACGTGTTCCAGAAATTCGCCCGAATCACCGGTCTGGCTTTGTATATCCAGCAACGACTGCAGCCATTGATGGGTTTTTTTCTGTAGGTCGTTGAGGGTAGCATCGTCTTCTTTGTAGAGCCAGTGCGAAGCTACGCCTTCTTCGGCCACGTGGTCCATGTCACGTGTGCGAAACTGGAATTCAACGGGTGTTCCGTATGGCCCGACCAGTGTCGTGTGCAAGGATTGATAGCCGTTGATCTTGGGTATGGCAATGTAATCTTTGAATTTTCCGGGGACAGGCCGGTACAGCTGGTGCAAAGTGCCCAACGCCAAATAACATTCAGGCAAGGTATGCACGATGACCCGAAACCCATAAATGTCGAGTACGTCGGAGAACGATTTCTTTTGCTCGGCCATTTTTGTGTAAATGCTATAAAGCGATTTTTCGCGCCCGCTGACTTCGGCTTCGATGCCGGCCGCCGGCAACGCTATCTTGACCGCATCGGTAATTTTTCCTAGTACCTCGCGACGATTGCCGCGTGCTCCCATCATCGCCTTGTGCAAAACGGCATAGCGGTTGGGATAAATAGCGTGAAAACATAGATCCTGCATTTCGCGAAACAGTGCGTTCAAGCCCAGACGATGTGCAATAGGCGTGTAGATATCTAAGGTTTCGCGCGCAACCCGTCGCCGCTTTTCCAGGTTAACGGCATCCAGCGTGCGCATATTATGTAGCCGGTCAGCCAGCTTGATAAGAATGACGCGCACGTCTCGCGCCATGGCCAGCAGCATCTTGCGAAAACTTTCGGCCTGCTGTTCGGCTTTGGTCTCGAATTCGAGTCTGTCCAACTTCGAGAGACCGTCGACGATTTCGGCGACATCAGCGCCAAATCGTTCGGCCAGTTCTTGTTTGGCGACGCCCTGGTCTTCCATGACGTCGTGCAACAAGGCCGCCATGAGCGACTCGGTGTCCAGCTTCCAGCCCGCGCAGATCTCTGTGACGGCAATAGGGTGAGAGATGTACGGTTCGCCGCTAGCACGGAACTGGCCCAGATGGGCCTGGTCTGAAAAACGGTAAGCTTCTCTGACCCGCTCTACTTCTTTGGGGTCGAGGTACTGGCTGATAATACGGCTAAGCGGCGCCAGGGAGGCGATGGTATTGGCTGGCACGACCTCGGGAGTTGACGCTAGTGCCGGATGCGCCGCAGGCTTGCGCCGGTGCAGGCGAGAACCTTTTTTTAGTACTGCCAGCAGCCCAGACGATGCACCTCGAAGACCAGAAAACGCCATGAGCTTGCTCGATCTGCTTAGGTTGGCACCTTGCGCAACATTTCGATGCCGGTCAAGCCTGCGGCAACTTCGCGCAATGCAGTGACGGTAGGTTTGTCTTTGCTGTCTAGGCGAGCTTCATGGCCCTGTGCGAGTTCGCGTGCGCGATAAGTGGCCGCCAGTGTAAGGTTAAAACGGTTGGGGATTCGTTCGAGACAATCTTCGACGGTAATGCGAGCCATAAGTAGCCTATAAAAACAATGAGTTAATTACTTCAGGACGGCGTGTTGCTGATGCCTAGCTGAGAGAAAAGGTCGGCGTTGCGCGCTGCTTGCGTTGCGTAGCGCAAACGAGTCGCCGCCACAATTTGCGCGAGCTGCGATAAAGCGACGCTAAATTCTTGATTAATAATAACATATTGGAACTCTGGGGCATGCGACATTTCGCTACCTGCGGCGAGCAGGCGGCGGGAAATAACCTGTGGCGCATCTTGTCCTCGGGTGTACAGCCGTGTTTCTAGCGCTTCGATCGACGGAGGCAAGATAAAGATCCCTATGGCTTCGGGAAAATGTTGCAGAATTTGGCGCGCCCCTTGCCAATCTATTTCGAGCAGGACATCCTGGCCTTCGGCAATGGCCTGTTCAATGCGATCGCGCGGTGTGCCGTAAAAATTGCCGTGTACCTCGGCCCACTCAAGCAGTGCTTGATTGTCGCGCATGCGAATAAATTCGTCTTTGCTTACAAACCGGTAGTGCTGATTTTCTTTTTCGCCGGGCCGTGGTGTGCGTGTGGTGCAGGAAATAGAAAGCACTACCGCAGAATCCTGAGCCAGCAAAGCATTGACCAGACTGGATTTGCCAGCGCCGCTAGGAGCCACCACCATAAAGATATTCGCGCAATAATTGGATTCCATAACTATCTGTCTGTATTAATTCAAAAGCCCGTATTGCCCCAGCTCTTCAAGCGTTGCGGTATAGGCGGCCTGATCTTGACACAGAAAAACGGCCCCATCGTTCAGGTTCATGTTGAAGGTAATATCTTCAACCTGTTTGTGCGCATCGTCGGCCTGGGCGACGGCGGCTACATGCAGGTCGCCGCCGTTTTCAAATTGTTCGTGGGGCACGAAATCGGCCACCCGGTTTACGTCGGGGTCGCTAATGACCACATAAGCTTTGAACTGCAATTCTTCCATGGTGACATCGAGGACCACGCCTTGCGCTAAAGTACCAACGATGTGGCTCGATGGGGTCATGAAGCGACAGGCGATAGTTTAGGTTCGCTGAATGAGAAGGTGGTGATGTTGGCCGGAGGCAAATTGGCCCATACCATTTTGGAATAGCTGTGTTTGGGCGTGAGGTAGTGGTGCCACTTAGGTGTACGCAGGTGGTAGCTGAACTGAATCGCCACGCCGTTTTCACATAGCAGAGTTTGCCACTGCTGCAAGATAGAGCGGGTCAGCTGATCGGGCAGAGAGCATAAGGGCAGGCTCGATACAATAGCTTTTATCTTCCGGCCTGGAGGAACCAGTTGACATAGATCGGCCGCGTTGCCATGGACAATATTGATGTCGGAAAAACGTTCACGCAGGCGTCGTACAAAAGGACGGGAATATTCGACCACCATCAGGTTTTTTGGCGCTATACCCTGGTCAAGCAGCGCTTGAGTGATGACCCCGGTGCCCCCGCCTAGCTCGATGACCAGGCCGTCGGTATCGCGGGGCACTTGCTGCGCCATGCGGCGAGCAAGGTATCGCGAACTGGGGCAGATGGCCCCGATCGATCCAGGTTGCGTGAAAAGTTCTTGTATGAAAATCCCCGGGGCAATGTTCTTGATATATTCGTTTAGACGTTGGGCACGTTCGAAACGCAGAACTCGATGCATCATAC
>JBDTLC010000041.1:0-6226 GCA_039935015.1 Paralcaligenes sp.
AAGTATGGATCCGCGCCCATGCCAGGCCTGGGCCGGCGCCCAGGCCGATTATGTCAACCCCGATGTGCTGGTGCATAAGTCTGGGCGTCGCTGGCTGGCGCGACTGAACCCGGCCGTGCTGCCAAAATTGCGCGTGGATGTGCACTATGAATATTTACTGCACCAGGAGCCCCGGCGAAGCCTCTTGCATGAACAGCTGCAACAGGCGCACGGTCTGATCAAGAATGTTCATCAACGATTTGACACGATTCTGCGTGTCGCACAGACCATTGTCGATCGGCAACAGGCATTTTTCGAACATGGCGCGCACGCCATGCGGCCTTTGCTGCTGCGCGATATCGCCCAAGCGCTCGATATGCACGAATCGACAGTTTCGCGCGCAACCCGGCAAAAATATGTTGCAACGCCTTGCGGTGTATTGGAACTGAAGTATTTTTTTGGGGGCGCACTCGATACCGACGATGGACAGGCCACTTCGGCCACGGCGGTGCGCTCGCTGATTGCCAAGCTGGTGTTAGGCGAGTCCAGTAAAAAGCCTTTGTCCGACAGTCAGATCGCCGCCAGCCTGGGTGAGCAAGGCGTGACGATCGCGCGCCGCACCGTAGCCAAATATCGCGAAGCGGCAGGTATCGAGCCTGCCTCAATGCGCCGGGCAAGGGCAACGCTGGCGTAGCGTTCGCGATAGATCCGGGTTTAGCCGCCACAAAATCCTGAACTTCAAGACGGTATTGCACAAATAGGCTTGATTATTTTTGGGGCGTGGATAATAATGGTTCTCATGTTCATTTGTATCTGCAACGCTATCACCGAGCGCGATGTCCAGGCGGCTGTTGCCGACGGGGCGGACAGCTTGTCCGATCTTCAGGCGCAACTCGGGATCGCGACATCTTGCGGCTGCTGCGCCGAAACGGCCGCTCAATATCTGGCGGGCGGACGCTATGCCAGCCCATCGCACAATGAACATGGCTTGGGCACCGGAGCCATTGCCGGTTCTGCGGCCAATGATGCCAGCGCGGCTACGGCGCTACTCGAAACCGTCGCGCGCCGCGCTTAAACTCCCAGCACTCCTGATGTGTGCCAAGGCCGACTTGGCGTGGTAGCCTATTGTGAGTCGATCGCCAGGATCGATAGCGCTCGTTTCGACACGGCGCGAACCCGACTTATGGATCAGGAGCAGCGCAATGAAAGGTGATAAGACAGCCATCCAATATCTTAACAAGCAGTTAAAGAACGAACTGACTGCCATCAATCAATATTTCCTGCACGCGCGCATGTTGCGTCATTGGGGTTTGAATAGACTGGGCAAGCATGAGTATGAAGAGTCCGTGGGCGAGATGAAACACGCCGACCGGCTGATCGAGCGTATCTTCATGCTAGACGGACTGCCCAATTTGCAGGATTTGCACAAACTTCTAATTGGCGAGAACGTCCCCGAAATCCTCAAGGCCGATCTGGCTCTGGAGTCGAGCGCTCAAGGCACCGTCAAGGAAGCCATGGCGTATTGCGAATCAGTGCATGATTTTGTTTCACGCGATCTGTTCCAGGACATTCTCAACGACACCGAGGAGCACATCGATTGGCTGGAAACTCAAATAGAGTTGGTTGATAAGGTGGGCATACAAAATTACCTGCAATCGCAGATGGAGGAATAACCGAAGCTGCTCGACTTGGCCCGCCCGCCCCGCGGCAACTCGCTGGCGCGTGAGTTAAAGGTTTTTGGCCGGGCAATCGTGCACTTTGCCCCACGCATTATTAGGCTCACAGTATTTGTTGCGTGCCGCCCAGGCACAACTGGGTCTGTCGAAAAAGCTTTGTGCACTGCAAGCCAGAATTTCCTGCCGCAGGCTGGCCTGCCAAGCATTGTTAGTGTTGGCTGGCGCCACATTAGCCGGTTCGGTTGTCGTGGGTGGTTGAATGCCGGGTGCGTCGATCGGTTGTATAGGCTGCGCTGCAGGTGGCTTTTTCGACTCGCCCCCCAGATTCAACCCGCCCACGTCGGCGATACCCATCAGGGGCTGATGGCTGATGCCGGTTGCAATTTGCTTGGCTTCATCCATGGTGATGGTGGTGGTGGCCAGGTCGACGATAGCATTGGACGACGCGTCGAGCAGCGACTTATCGGGGATTTTCCAGTCTACCGGAGGTATGGGCAGAGGAACGCCCAATCGGCCATTGACTTCTGGTTGGGGAGGTTGGGCCACGAACGGTTTGCCGTTGGCGTCAAGCACCGGTACGGTTGAAACCGGCGCGTCGCTCGATACTGTCTTGGGTGCGGGGCCATGGGCGACCAGCCAGTCTCCTAGACGCAGCCCGCCCCAGGCGGACACACCCGCGGCGGCCAGTAGTACAACAATGATGAAGCGCCAGGACATTCTTACCCTCGGTCTGGAGAATTAAACCTAGTATAAACTCAGGCCGTTTTGCCGAAAACCCTGCCGCCGTGCTCACGCATGACATGAAATTGAACCTTCGGGTAAAGCTCTTGCGCCACGCGTAACTGGGCCGGAGAGCTAAGCAGGAAGGCCGTAGCATCGACGACATCATAGGCGATATGGGCTGCGTTGGCATCCATAAATTTGCGTAAATCCTTCGGATCATCAGATGTAATCCAGCGTGCCATGTTGTAACGGGATGGCATAAGTCGGGCGTCGACGCCGTATTCGTGTTTGAGCCGGTGCGCCACGACTTCGAATTGCAACTGCCCGATGGCGCCCAGCAGCAAAGAGCCGCCAACCGCTTCCGGGCGAAATACCTGGATGGCGCCTTCCTCGCCAAGCTGAGTGAGCCCCGTGCGCAATTGCTTGATCCGCAAGGGATCCCTCACCTCGACGGCCTGGAAGAGTTCGGGAGCAAAGAAAGGCAGGCCAGTGAACTGCAGCGTTTCGCCTTCGGTGAGCACGTCGCCCAGTTGCAGCACCCCGTGGTTGGGAATGCCTATCACGTCGCCTGCATAGGCCTGATCAACCAGTTCGCGGCGTTGAGACAAGAACGACACCACATTATTGGGGCGTATTTCTTTCCCGGTGCGCGAGACAGTCAGGCGCATGCCGCGGTCAAAGCGTCCCGAGCTGACTCGGACAAAAGCGACCCGGTCGCGATGCGCAGGATCCATATTGGCTTGAACCTTAAATACAACGCCACTGAATTTGGGCTCTTCGGGCTGCACTTCCCGTTGCAGCGCTGTGCGCGACCCGGGTTTGGGAGCCAAGTCGACGAGAGCGTCAAGCACTTCTTGAACACCGAAATTATTGATGGCCGAGCCGAAAAAGACGGGTGTCTGCCGGCCAGCCAGAAATGCCGCCTGATCGAACGTCGGAGCGGCTGCTGCGATCAGTTCGATTTCTTCGTGAGCTTTACTAAAGGAGTCCCCAAAGCGTTCGGCAATCAAGGGATTGTCCAGCCCTTCTATAATCTCGTCGTGGTCGCCACGGCGTTCCTGACCCGCCTTGAACACGCGCATCCGATTGCGCCGTATGTCGAAAACGCCACCAAACAACCGGCCCATACCTACTGGCCATGAGAAAGGTACGGCATCCATGCCTAGATGTGATTCGATTTCGGCGAGCAAGTTCAACGGTTCCTGAACCTCGCGGTCGAGTTTGTTGATGAAGGTGATGATAGGAGTGTTGCGGGCGCGGCAGACTTGCAGCAGCCTGAGAGTCTGCGGCTCGACGCCGTTGGCCGCGTCGATCACCATCAGAGCGGCGTCCACGGCGGTAAGTACCCGGTAAGTGTCTTCGGAAAAATCCTGGTGCCCGGGGGTATCGAGCAGATTCAGGATGCAGCCGCGGTATTCCATTTGCATGACCGAAGAGGCTACCGAGATGCCACGTTGTTTCTCGATTTCCATCCAGTCAGACGAGGCGTGGCGACTGGCTTTGCGCGCCTTAACGCTACCGGCGATCTGAATTGCGCCTGCGAACAGCAGCAGCTTTTCGGTCAGGGTGGTTTTACCTGCATCGGGGTGGGAAATAATGGCGAAGGTGCGTCGCCGAGCGACTTCTTGACTAATACTCATGGAAGGATTTTAGCGTGTGCCATTCTCGCGCATTGCGATGTGATCGGTCATGTTTTATTTATGGTGGCTAAAGGAGGCCAGCACCGTGCCGGCCAGGATGAACATGGCACCAAATGTGCGATTAAGCCAGCGGACATGCCCGGGCTTGTGCAGCAGGCCCAATATGCGTGTCGCCAGCGACGTGTAGCAGCTCATGGCGACCAGGTCGGTGAAGGACAGTGTGGCGCCGATGATGACGTACTGCATTGCCAGAGGCTGTGACAGATTCAGAAACTGAGGCACGACGGCCAACAGAAACATGGTGCCTTTTGGGTTGGTGATGTTGACCAGGAAACCCCGTGCAACCACTTCGCGGAACTGGAAGGGTGCCTCCGTTCTGGCCTGGACGGCGACCGGCATGGCGTCGGTACGGAACTGCTTCCAGCCCAGGTAGATCAGATAAATTGCGCCTACCCATTTAACGATAGTGAAGGCTGTCTCGGAAGTGGCCAGCAGTGCTCCCAGGCCCAACGCGACCACCGCCAACTGGCACATGATGCCTATCTCCAGGCCAAATATGTTCCAGTAGCCGCGTTTGAAGCCGTATTTAAGCCCTGAGGCCATAGCGGACAGCGCGCCCGGTCCCGGTGAGAACGAGATGGCCCAGGACGCTACAAAGAAGGCTAACCAGGTAGACAAAGACATGGTGCGTCGTTAAAAAATTCGAAGCAGGATTCGGGTGGTCTTACTTGCTCAAAAGGGCCGGGCGTGGTGCCCCTGTGGGACGGCTGCTGCGCGCACGAACGGGCGCAACGGCCGATGGTGTTGCGTGCCGTGCCGGGCTTCCAGATCGCCCGTTGGTTTCCTGGCGCCCTCTGGGAGTGGATGCGCGTGCCTTGTCCATCGGGCGGCCTGTGTGACGCGGGGAGTGACCAGGGGCGCTTGAGCGCCGAGGTGGCCGATCGTCGCGCTGTTCGCGGGCATGGGCAGGCTCGGCCTTGACCATGGTGGGCGACCAGCCGTCGATGGTGGTGCGCGGTATGGGCTTTTTGAGCATCTTTTCGATGTCGTTGAGAAATTTGATCTCGGTCTTGTCGACGAGCGATAAAGCGCAGCCTTCAACCCCCGCACGGCCGGTTCGGCCAATGCGGTGCACGTAATCTTCTGGAATGTTCGGTAGTTCGAAGTTGACCACATTGGGCAGGTGATCGATGTCCAGTCCGCGCGCGGCGATATCGGTGGCGACTAGCACGGCGACTTTGCCGTCCTTGAATCCGGCCAGCGCACGCGTACGCGCCGCCTGGCTTTTGTTGCCGTGGATCGCTGCCGCTGACAGGCCGTCCTTGACCAATTTTTCGGTCAACCGGTTGGCGCCGTGCTTGGTGCGAGTAAACACCAGCACCTGATGCCAGCCGCTTTCGCGGATGATGAAGCTGAGCAGGTCGCGTTTGTGGGACGGTTCGGTCATCACCACGCTCTGGGTCACGAGTTCGGAAGCCGTATTGCGGCGAGCAACGGACACTTCGACGGGTTTGTTCAGCACCCCTTTGGAAAGCTCACGGATTTCGTCCGAGAACGTGGCTGAGAACAGCAGGTTCTGGCGGGTTTTTGGCATCAGGGCAATGATGCGTTTGATGTCGCGAATAAAGCCCATGTCCAACATGCGGTCGGCTTCGTCGAGCACCAAAATTTCCACACCTGATAAATCCACCGTCTTTTGCTGGGCGTGATCCAGCAGGCGCCCGGGGGTGGCAACGAGGATATCCAGAGGCTTGCGCAGTGCATTGATCTGCGGATTGATATTCACCCCGCCAAACATCACCATAGAGCGTATCGATGTGTGCTGGCCGTAGGTGCGTACGGACTCTTCGATTTGCGCCGCCAGCTCGCGTGTAGGGGTCAGAATCAGGCAGCGTGGCCGTCCTGCCTTTTTGAGGGCGGCAGGGTGTTGCAGCAAAAGGTGCAAAATGGGAAGGGTGAAGCCTGCAGTTTTGCCCGTGCCGGTTTGGGCCGCTGCCAGCAGGTCGACGCCTTTTAACACTTCGGGTATGGCTTGGGCCTGAATCGGTGTGGGCTGGGTATAGCCGACATCCGAAATGGCACGCATAAGGGGTTCTGCCAAGCCGAGCGAGGCAAATGAGGTTTGGGTATTCAAGGAAAAACTCCAGCGACAGCCTATCGCTCGAGTTGAGAGAGACCAATCTAGGCAGACGAAAAAGAAGTTGAGGG
>JBDTLC010000042.1:0-9254 GCA_039935015.1 Paralcaligenes sp.
CCCAACCTTGCTTCTTCATGTATGGCAAGGCGGCTGCCGTCCCATGAAACACGGCCGAGAGGTTCAAGGCGATAATCGCATCCCAGCGTTCAACCGGAAAATCTTCGATCAGATCGGTATGCTGGATACCGGCATTGTTCACCAGAATATCAATACTACCCAGAGCCTTCACGGCCTTGTTGATGAATTCGCGCGTATCGGCAGCCTTGGACAAATCTGCATTGATGTAATACGCCTTCACCTTGAAATCGTGCTCCAGCCCGACGCGCTCTTTTTCAATCGCGGCCGCATCGCCAAAGCCGTTAATCACCACATCGGCCCCGTTAGCCGCGAGCTCGCGTGCAATCGCCAGACCAATACCGCTTGTCGACCCCGTCACAACGGCATGTTTACCTTTAAGCATAGCGTTCCTTTTATCGTCAATATTGCCCAAAATCGATTCATTTGTGCTTCCCTAGTGTAACGCTGCAACGCTCGTCCGCCGGCGCGCAAATAGCCGCTTGCGTGTGTGCAGGCTTTTAATTTACTTGCTAGAATAGCAGGCTTGCCTTATCGACCCACCCGGACAGGTGGCAGAGTGGTCGAATGCGCTGGACTCGAAATCCAGTGTACGTTTAGGCGTACCGTGAGTTCGAATCTCACCCTGTCCGCCAGATAATTTATGGAAACCTGGCATCGCCTTTACGGCCGGCGATGCTTCTGTGCGTAAAGCCTGGAGTCCGCTACTTCCAGCAAAGATTTGGCCTCGTCGCCATCTTCGGGCATGGTGGCAACACCGATCGTGATCTCGGGATAAACCGCTACGCGAGCGGCGGCCTCTCGTATGACTGCGCCGATGCGTTGCGCTATCTCAAGCGCCTTGGCGTGGCTCGTCAGCGGAAGTACCGCGATGAACTCATCTCCGCCGTGCCGCCCCAGGTGATCATTCTCACGCAAAATGCCACGCAAAGTTTCGGCGACCCAAGCCAAGGCGCGATCACCCATGCTGTGGCCATAGTGATCATTGATGAGCTTGAAACGGTCCAGATCCATTGCCAACACACTCAGTGGTTGCGCGCTCAATCGATGCCGCTCCAGTTCGGTGTCCAGCTGAGAGAGAATGCCTCTACGATTGAGCAGTCCGGTGAGCGGATCCTTGATGGCTTCAGTCTTGAGGCCAGCCTGGGTACTCTCCCAGTTGGCCGTCATTCGGTTGAAGCAATCGGCCAAGACCGCCAATTCATCTCGTCCCCCGACCTCCACGCGCACACCTTCGTGGCCTTCGTTGATGCGGCGTGCAGCTTGCGTCAATGCCCGCAATGGTCGCAGCAGCGAACGCAGAAAAACCATAGCTAGCAACGCGGCCGCCGTCAAGGTGAGCACCCAGCTCCACACTAACCAGTGCAACTGGGTCTTGCGCTGCGCGACCGCCTTTTCATATCGAGCCCTAAGCACATCGGACAGGCTCACGCGTGCATTGGAGATATCTCGGGTTGCCTGTTCCAGTTCCATGCGAGTATGAAGGTTGGTCGCGGCATCGCTCACATGCTGGGTGTGGACCTGCTGCACCAGGCGGCGAACCGAAGGGCGCGCCTGCAACCAGGACTTCTGCGCGTCTTCCAAAATATCCGCCGGCATATCCTTGCTGTCCATGCCGACACCGATGCTGGAGAAGCTGTTGTCGATATTCTGAGTGAGTGCTGCGAAGCCTGGTACAGAGTCATTCGACTCGGCCAGCAATTCATCCACCAGTGCCTGCTGAAGGTAATATTCCAGTGTGGTTAGCGGGATCAGCCCGTGCACTGACTCCTCGACCGAATCACGAAAGGCCATCTCCTGCTCGTTCAGCACCATGATGCTCACCGCACTGAGCACTGCCAGCGGCAGCAATAACACCGCTATGACCGTCATCATCCGTTGCCGTACCGAAAGCCTGCGCAATAGCACTTCGAGGCTTCTTCCCATCAGGACTCCCTTGACCCAATTTCACGCTGGAATAATTGTAGCAACAATGTCTTGATCATCGCAGTTGACACGTGCCTCACGCCACGCACTTTCGGCTCTTCCCCATTAACGGGCGGCGGTCACTCATCAAACACGGTTAATCGCACCGTGCCAACCGCACTGGGCCAAGACCCTCGAACGGTGGCAACAGCACTGTTGTTTTTCTCTGGACGACTAAGTAAATGCCTCAACACTGCAGGCCACGCTGTAAAATGCCGCGATTGGATTAGGCCACTGATCTGGGCACACATATGAAAGCACAGGAACAAAAACAGCCAGCCCTACGAACACGTCCTACCCCTAATAGGGCGGCCACCTTTGGCAGGCCGCAGTCGGGACTCCGTGAGCGGTTGTTCGTCGTCATTTTTGAGGCCGACACCCGTGCTGGGCGCTGGTTCGACTTTACTTTAATAGCCGCGATCTTGGTAAGCGTGGCAGTCGTCATGCTTGACAGCGTTTCCCAAATCGGCGATCGCTACGGTACCACGCTGCAAACGTTAGAGTGGCTTTTCACCGTCGTCTTTACGATCGAATATGTTGTCCGCCTGGCCTGCGTAAAACATCCGCTACGTTATGTCAGAAGCTTTTATGGAATAGTGGATCTTCTGGCAATCCTTCCAAGCTACGCCGCTTTTTTCATGCCCGAGCTACATGCTCTATTTGATCTTCGCCTTTTGCGATTGCTGCGAATTTTCCGACTTCTAAAGCTCGCGGCCTACGTCGAGGAGTACTCCATATTAGGTCACGCCCTGTTAGCGAGCAGGCGCAAGATTGTGATTTTTCTGTCCGTGGTCGCGATTATTGTAATTGTGAACGGCACGTTGCTTTACGTTGTAGAAGGGGGCGCCAACTCGCCATTTAGCAGCATCCCCATGTCGGTCTATTTCGCTATCACCGCGGTGACAACGGTCGGTTTCGGCGACATAACGCCACAAACGGATCTGGGGCGGGCCATTACTTCCATTACCATGCTCGTTGGGTGGAGCATCCTTGCCGTCCCAACTGGAATCATCAGTTCAGAAATGAC
Organism: Paralcaligenes sp.; assembly: GCA_039935015.1. GTDB lineage: Bacteria > Pseudomonadota > Gammaproteobacteria > Burkholderiales > Burkholderiaceae_B > Paralcaligenes. The sequence continues at coordinate 3,011 of JBDTLC010000042.1, forward strand.
AGCGCAGAGATTTGCCACCAAGCCTAACACCCGGACATGCCCAGAGTGCCTTACAACAGGATTGGATGAGAACGCAAAATTTTGCGAAAACTGCGGTGCGGAGCTTCCACCGTTTGTTCAGTCACCTCCGTCTACGATTTGAATTTTGCTCTTGTATGTTTTTCGGGGTAGTAGCCAAACCTACGTTACCACTACGCCACGCAGATGCAAACAAATGTTATAGCATCAAAGAAAACAGCACGATTAGTTGCGTTTTGATGCGTATTAGGGCGCTCGTTTACGTTTGAACCTTCTATTTCACCGACAATAGGAACAAGACGTTAATAGCGCAGGAGCGAAATATGAAACGACTACTACTGGCAGGTGCTGCAACCTTGGCTCTACTCGGATCAAGTGCCGCGATGGCTCGCGTGGATGTAGGCATTTCCATAGGCATCCCGGGTTTGATCTATGGGGCACCTGAGTACTATCCACCAGTACGTTACGTGGAACGACCCAGAGTCGTTGTGGTGCCCGAGCGCATCTATACACCGGTGTACGGCTACGCCCCACGCTACTATGGCGACGGGTATTACGAACATCGCGGCTGGCGCGGCAACCGCGGTCGTGGTCATTGGAAACATCACCGTGGGCACGGCCGTGACGATGACTAGCCGGTCTTTTTAGCCAGCCATGAATTACAAAGAGCCACATACTGTGGCTCTTTTTTTGTGGGTATCAACCCCGCATAAGGCCCGCTAACTGGACAAGACGGTAAGCCCGCCCATATAGGGCTGCAATACCTCAGGGATGACGACGCTGCCATCTTCCTGTTGGTAGTTTTCAAGGACGGCGACTAAAGCCCTGCCTACGGCCAGCCCTGAACCGTTCAGGGTATGCAGGTATTCGGGCTTGCCTTTTTCGGGACGATAGCGAGCCTGCATCCGACGCGCCTGAAACGCTTCGCAGTTGGACACCGACGAAATCTCACGCCAGGTATTCTGCGCCGGCAGCCAGACTTCAAGATCGTAGGTCTTGGCCGATCCAAACCCCATATCGCCACCACACAGCAAAACCACTCGGTATGGAACCCTCAGCTTTTGCAGAACCGCTTCGGCGTGGCCCACCATTTGCTCAAGCACGTCGTAGGACGTGTCGGGATGCACTATTTGCACCATCTCGACCTTGTCGAACTGATGCTGGCGAATCATGCCGCGTGTGTCGCGCCCGCCACTGCCCGCTTCGGAGCGAAAGCACGGGGTGTGCGCCGTGAGTTTTATGGGCAAGGCCGACAGCGGTACGATGGAATCGCGCACCGAGGCAGTCAACGGGATTTCTGCAGTAGAAATAAGATATAGATCTTCGTTCGCCACGGCATTACCGTGCTGGTCAAGGCCGGGTTCATCATCCGCCCCACCCTTGGTCACCCAAAACATGTCGTCCTTGAACTTGGGCAATTGGCCCGTGCCAAACAAAGTGGAGCTGTTCACGATATAGGGGGTATAGCATTCCAGGTAGCCATGCTCGGTGGTTTGCAGATCGAGCATGAATTGCGCTAATGCGCGATGCAGACGGGCGATGGGGCCGCGTAGCATCATGAAACGCGCGCCTGAAAGCTTGCGTGCCACTTCGAAGTCAAGCCCCAGCGGCTCGCCCAAAGTGACGTGATCTTTCGGCTCAAATGGCAAAGGCTGGGGGTTGCCGTCGGCGGCGGCGGCCGTTGGCAACCAGCGCCTCACTTCGACATTGTCGTCGGCAGACGCCCCTTTAGGAACGCTCGCGTGCGGCAGGTTCGGCAAGGTCATAAGCCATTCATTCAGTTCGGCCTGCACGACGCCCAGCTCGGATTCCAATTCTTTAAGTCGGGTGGGTATCGCCTGTGATTCGGCCAATTCCTGGCTGGCGTCGGCACCTTTAGACTTCAGTTGTCCGATCAGTTTGGATACGGCGTTTCGTCGCGCCTGCAAATTTTCGGTTTCAACCTGAACAGTTTTGCGGCGCGCTTCAAGCCGATTGAATCGGTCGGCGTCGAATTCCAGGCCGCGCATCGCAAGTCGATCGATAACGGTGGCCAGGTCTTTGCGTAATTGATTGGGATCTAACATGGTTGATTCAACAAGTTCAGATTAAGAAAGAATAAGTAAGACGTCGCTAGCCTCGTAGTGGCAGCCCTTGTGGCTGCCAATATCGTTGGTCGTCATGAGGGTACGTATAAATACGAAACCTGGCAGCCACAAGGGCTGCCGCCACATTAGCGACGAGTGAGTTTTGGTAATGGCAACCCTTGTGGCTGCCAAAACCGTCGATAATCGAGGTCAATCTTTGGCCTCGTCGTCAAGTTTTCTAAGGAAAGCCAGCTTCTCGGCAATTTTACCTTCCAGGCCACGGTCGGTGGGACGATAGAATTTCGCCTTCAGTCCGTCCGGAAAATACTGCTCGCCGGCCGAATAACCGTGTGGCTCGTCGTGCGCGTAGCGATAAGCTTGCCCATGGCCCAACTGTTTCATCAGCTTAGTGGGCGCATTGCGCAAATGCAGCGGCACAGGCTCACTGCCATGCTCTTGAACATAGACACGCGCGGCCTTGTAGGCGCCATACAAGGCATTGGATTTGGCCGCACAGGCCAGGTAGACCACAGCCTGAGCCAGGGCTAGTTCGCCCTCGGGCGAACCCAATCGTTCGTAGATATCGGCGCCATTAAGAGCAATTTCAGTGGCCCTGGGGTCGGCCAAGCCAATGTCTTCAACGGCCATGCGCACAATGCGACGTGACAAATAACGCGGATCAGCGCCACCATCGAGCATGCGAACAAACCAGTATAGCGATGCATCAGGATCCGAACCACGCACCGATTTATGTAAGGCACTGATTTGATCGTAAAAGGCATCGCCGCCCTTATCGAAGCGGCGCAAATTCTGCGAAAGAGAAGTTTCGAGCCACTCCGAATCGATGACACGGCGATCTGCGCCGCGCGCCGATTCTGCCACGATCTCGACGGCATTAATCAGGCGTCGCGCATCGCCATCGGCCCAGGCGGCCAACTGCGCTTGCGCCGGTTCGTCGAACTGCAGTGCCTCGGCCTCGGGCACCCCCGCGTTAATCACCACCATTGCGCGCCGCAGCAGTTCCTGTAAATCGGCCACGCCCAGCGACTCAAGCACGTAAACACGTGCGCGCGACAACAGCGCCGAATTGACTTCGAAGGACGGATTCTCGGTAGTGGCTCCTATAAACGTGAACAGCCCGCTTTCAACATAAGGCAGGAACGCATCTTGTTGCGCCTTGTTAAAACGATGCACTTCGTCGACAAACAGAATCGTGCGTCGGCCTTGGCCTTGCGCTACCTGCGCCGCCACGACCGCTTCGCGAATGTCTTTGACTCCGCCCAGAACAGCCGACATGGCCAGAAACTGGGCATCGAACCCTGCCGCCATCAAGCGAGCCAACGTGGTTTTTCCGACGCCGGGTGGCCCCCAGAAAATCATGGAGTGAGGCCGGCCTGACTGGAACGCAACACGCAAAGGCTTGCCCGGCCCCAGCAGATGAACCTGACCCGCCACCTCGTCCAGAGTCTTGGGGCGCAGGCGCTCGGCCAGCGGCGCGTTAGCCCCTACCCCTCCTGGAACATTGAAAAGATCCTGGCTAGTGGCCATAACCATCACATCTTGACGACATCCGTGCCTTTCGGTGGAACAAACTTGAATTCGTTGGCGGGCAGTTTGGGGTTGGCCACGATATGGCTTAAATCAATGCGCGTGGTTTGGCCAAAAGAATCTTTCAGTTCCAGACGCGCGGGCAGATCGTTTTTAAAGCCGATATCGGCGTACGCGAATCCGGCGCCGGTATCGCGCGGCACGGCGCGCAGCCATTGCAAGCCATCACGATCGGGCTGGGCGCTGACGATAAACGCGTCGTCCAGCGACCCCGAGCCGAACAGAATAGCTGCGGGAGAAGCACCTATGGCCTTGTCGACCGTTCGCTCAGTGACTTGGCTTAAATCGGGATCGTATTGCAAAACCTTGGTGCCATCGGACACGATCAATTGTGCATAAGGCTTTTGAACCTGCCATTTAAAGTGGCCGGGGCGCTGGAACGAGAACACACCCGACTGCGCCGGTTTGGCTTGCCCCTGCTGAGCCAGGGTTTGCTGAGTGAACTGGCCTGTGGCTGACGCGACCTTGGCCACGAATTGCCGCAGTTGCGTCGGCGCATCGGCCGACCAGGCCAGCACAGGACTCGCCGCCAGCAAAATGGCCGCTAAAAAATGTTTACTCTGCATTTGAACTTTCTCCGGCAGGAACCAGGATTTCACGATTGCCATTAGACTGCATGGCCGATACCAGACCGGCGTTTTCCATCTGTTCAAGCAAGCGCGCAGCGCGGTTATAGCCTATACGTAAATGGCGTTGTACCGATGAGATCGAAGCACGTCGATTTTTCAAGATGACCTCGACCGCCTGATCGTACAAAGGATCGGACTCGGCATCGGCAAACCCTGTAACGCTGCCCACACCATCGCCCGTTTCGCCTTCCAGTGCGCCTTCGAGCAAGCCCTCTACGTAATTGGGCTCGCCCTGCTCTTTAATTGAATCTACCACGCGATGCACTTCCTCATCACTCACATAAGCGCCGTGCACCCGCGTGGGCAAGCCAGACCCGGGCGGCATATACAGCATATCCCCCATGCCCAGCAGGGCCTCTGCGCCCATCTGATCGAGAATCGTGCGTGAATCGATTTTGGAAGAGACCTGAAACGCAATGCGGGTCGGAATGTTGGCCTTGATCAGGCCTGTAATGACGTCGACGCTGGGTCGCTGGGTCGCCAGAATAAGATGGATGCCTGCCGCTCTGGCTTTTTGCGCCAATCGAGCAATAAGCTCTTCTATTTTCTTGCCCACGACCATCATCAGATCGGCTAGCTCGTCGATCACGACCACAATCATCGGCAAGGTCGACAAAGGCTCGGGCGCATCCGGAGTCAGTGAGAAGGGATTGGCGATGGGCTCTTCACGTTTGATGGCATCGCGTATCTTGGCGTTATAACCAGCCAGATTGCGCACACCCATCTTGCTCATGAGCTTGTAGCGTTTTTCCATTTCACCCACGCACCAGTTCAGCGCGTTGGCCGCATGGCGCATGTCGGTCACGACAGGCGCCAGTAAATGCGGGATCCCCTCATAAATGCTCATTTCAAGCATTTTCGGGTCGATCAGTATGAGACGGGTCTGGGTCGCATCAGCCTTGTATAGCAAGGACAAGATCATGGCGTTGATGCCCACCGATTTGCCCGAACCCGTAGTCCCGGCCACCAGCAAATGGGGCATTTTGCCTAAATCGGCCACCACCGGATTGCCGGCAATGTCCTTACCCAGCGCCATCGTAAGCGGCGATGGATTGACATGATAGGTTTGGGACCCAATGATTTCGGAAAGCCTCACGATCTGGCGTTTAGGGTTGGGAAGCTCCAGCCCCATTAAATTTTTTCCAGGAATCGTTTCGACCACACGGATACTCACCAAGCTGAGCGCGCGCGCCAGGTCTTTGGCCAAATTAACAATTTGGCTGCCTTTAACGCCGGTCGCAGGCTCGATCTCGTAGCGAGTGATCACCGGGCCGGCCTGGGCCGCCACCACCACCACATTGACACCAAAATCGGAGAGTTTTTTCTCGATGAGGCGTGACGTGAACTCGATGGTTTCAGGCGCCACGGTTTCCAGCCTTTCACCCGGCGGGTCCAGCAGGCTGATGGCCGGCAAATCGCCCGATGCACCGGGCTCGATGGGTGCCACGAACAGCGTTTTCTGCTTTTCTTTTTCGACCCGCACAGATTTAGGAATGCTGGTGATGGCAGGCTCTATGCGTATGGGCTGCTCGTGCACGAACTGCTCATGCTTGGCTTCAACAATCTCGGTTCGCTCGGCGCTTTTTACCTCGCCTACCTTGCGGTCTTCGTACGCCGCCTTGAACTCAAACACACGGCGCACCGACCTTTCGATAGCAGACCCGACGCGTTCAGCCAGAAATAGCCACGAAAAGCCGAAAAACAGACTGGCTCCTACCGCCAAGAGGACGAGCAACAGCAACGTGCAGCCGGTGGTTCCAACTGACAGGGACATGGCATGCGCTAGCAGCTTGCCCAGCTCTCCGCCTGCGCCCGCAGGCAAGGGCGCGCCCACGACCTTGAGTTGCATGGCTTCGGTGCCCATTGCCCCCATAAACATCAGGAAAAAACCAATCCCGATTTCCCAGTGAACCCGCGGCAAGG
>JBDTLC010000043.1:0-6229 GCA_039935015.1 Paralcaligenes sp.
TGAGGCTTTTGGCAATGCGCGAGCTCATTTAAGTTCCTTTGAAAAAGAGTCACACTGAAAATTAGTTGGTAAATGGTCCCCAGGTAGGTTCACGTACTTTCCCGTTAAGGGCCGATAGTGTTTGACGCACACGACCATCTACGGAGACGACTGCTAAAACGCTGCGACCACCTTGGATAGAACTATAAAGGATTTGCATGCCGTTCGGTGCAAAACTTGGTGACTGGTCATCGGGTCCGGCAGTCAGTAATTGCTCGGATCCGCTGGACATATTCTGCATTGCGATACGGAATGCGCCGCCTCTGCGGGCGACATATACCAGGTTGCTGGCATCGGGAGAAATGCGCGGTGAAACGTTGTAACTGCCGTTAAACGTGACTCGTTGCGCGTTGCCGCCGCTAACCGGCACCTTATAGATTTGCGGGTTGCCGCCGCGGTCGCTGGTAAAGAGCAGCGATGCGCCGTCGGGGGTGTAGAAGGGCTCGGTGTCTATGAGAGGTGAGCGCATGACCCGACGCAGGCCCGAGCCGTCTAGGTTCATAGTGTAAATTTGAGAAATGCTGTCGCGTGAAAGCACGATGGCAAGTTGTTGTCCGTTGGGCGACCAGGCTGGTGCGCTATTGTTGCCCTTGAAGTTTGCTATTGGGGTGCGCGTGCCGGTGGCAAGGGTTTGCAGGTACACGACCGGCTTGCCAGTTTCGAAACTGACGTAGGCCAGCCGCTTGCCATCGGGAGACCAGGACGGGGAAATAATGGACTGTTTCGAACGTAGCATTACCTGCGGATTTTGCCCGTCAGCGTCTGCAATTTGTAACTCATATGTGTTGCCTGTTTGCAACACATAGGCGATGCGAGTCGAAAACACCCCGCGCACGCCGGTGATCTTTTGGTAGATTCGATCTGCTATTTGATGCGAGATGCGGCGCAACTCTTTTTCGGTGCCGGTGAATGCCACGCCATCGATCTGGCTCTTGCGCACGGAGTCGACCAAACGATAGCTAACGCTGTATTGCCCACCCGATTGCGTAATTGAGCCGTAGGCCAGGTAGTCGGCGCCGCGATTGCGCCACTGATCGTAGGAAATGGAACTATCGGCGTTCAGGTTGGCACCTGCCGCATTTATCAGCTGAAATTGTCCAGAACGGCTCAGGTCGGCCCGGATGACTTCGGCGATAGCTTGTCCGTGCGCATCGCCCGCATAGTCAGCAATGGCAATTGGGTACTGTGTAGCGCCTACACCGGAGATGTCTACACGCAGCTGTGCATGTGCAGGTTGGCCAACAATAAAACTACTTACGAGCATAAGAAGCCCGCAGATCCAAAGCCAGCCAGATCGTGTCGAGGTGGTTTTGCTTACTGTAGCGGCTGTCATATGTGCAATCTCCTGTCATTCATACATGCGGTAGTCGCCCTGAACATAGGAAGGGTACCTACCGGAAGGGGGTTTGGGGAATGGCGAACAATTCTGTATTCCCGTCGCGACGGCGCGATCAAAGCCCTGGATGCCCGAAGAACGTTTTACTTCGACGTGAGTTACGTGGCCTTGGGCATCAAGATTCGCTTGATATTGTACAGTCGGGTTGGCTCCTGCACGTGGTGGCACTGGATAGGCGACGTGCGGGCGTACGCAAGCAGCCACTTTAGCCGCATAGCCATTGTCGTTGCCACCGCCTCCCGATTGATTGCGGTCAGCTGTGCCGCCCGGAATCCCTGCCGCGCCCAGAGCATCGCTGCGCATGGCTTTTCTAAGGGCGTCGCGTTTGGCGGCTGCGGCCTTCTCGGCAGCAGCCTTTTTGGCGGCGTCGGCCTTGGCCGCCTTGTCGGCGGCGGCTTTTTCTTCGGCGGCTTTTTCTTCAGCTGCCTTTTCTTCGGCCGCCTTTTCTTTAACTGCCTTTTCATCAGCTGCCTTTTTAGCCGCATCGGCCTTGGCTTTTTTATCTGCCGCAGCTTTGTCAGCGGCCGCTTTGTGGGCGGCAGCTTTCTTGTCTGCAGCGGCCTTTTCGGCAGCGGCTTCTTTTTGCGCTGCGGCATTTTCGGCCGCTTTCTCGGCAGCCGCTTCTTTTTGCGCGGCCGCCTTTTCCGCAGCGGCCTTTTTGGCCGCTTCAGCCTTGGCCTGCTTGGCCGCCAGATCGCTAGCGGACTTTTCAGCCGCTGCCTTTTCAGCTGCCTGTTGCGCCGCCTGCTTCTGTTCTTCTTTCTGACGTTCTTTGCGTGCTTTTTCAAGCGCGATATCTGGGTCAACCTCAGGTTTGGGCGGTGCGACAGTCGGAGGGGGCGGTGCGGGCGTTGGTGGAGGCGTGGGCACCGGCGGCGCAGGTGTGGGCGGCGCAGGTGGAGGCGGCGGAGTCTCCTTGGGCGGTGTAACGGGCTTGGGAGGCGGCGTGGGCGTATCGGGCTTGGTATCGGGGGGAGCCGCCGTGGGTGTCGTGCCGTTGGCCCAAAGTTCGATTTGTACCGGATTCGGATTTTTGGGCGAGGCCCAGAAGCCGAACAGCATAAGCAGAATCAGTAGCGCATGAAAGGTTGCGGCATACCCCAGCCCACGACGTTCGTCCCGTTGTTCAGGCGTCCTGGGCTTGGTGGTATGAGTAGGCGTGGTTGGCTTCATGGCTTGATGGGTGTGCCCTTTCTTGCGGATGGGCGGCTAGAGATTATTTCTTTTGCACTTCGGTACCGGATTTCTGATCGACGAGTAAGCCTAAGCGTGTAATGCCGTTGCCGCGCAACTGATCCATGACTTTCATGACGGATTCATAAGGAACCTTGCCGTCGGCGGCGATCACGACGGGGGTATCGGCCGTGAGCCGTGATTGCACTTCGCTCACCAGGTTCTGGCTGTCAATTTTTTCGAATTGCGCGCCGGCTTCGCGGCGGCGCAAAGCAAGCGAGCCATCGGCGGAAATTTGCACTTCAATAGGCGTAGCCGGGACTTCGGCGGCCTGACCGACCGAGGGCAGGTTGATCAGCCCAGGAGTGATCATCGGCGCGGTGACCATAAAAATCACCAGCAGCACCAGCATGACGTCAATGTAAGGCACGACATTGATTTCGTTTTTCAGGCGACGGCCGCTTCGGCCATTGCTGCTGCGGTTCGAAGGCATTACCGCACCTGCCGTTGCAAGATATTGAGGAACTCATCGATAAAACTGTCGAAGCGGATGGACAGACGATCAATCTGGTTGGTGTAACGGTTGTAGGCTAGCAGCGCTGGTATGGCCGCGAAAAGCCCGAATGCCGTGGCAATTAGCGCTTCGGCAATACCCGGCGCGACTGCGGACAGCGTTGCTTGCTGCATGGATGACAGACCGATAAAGGCATGCATGATTCCCCATACGGTGCCTAGCAAGCCGATGTAAGGACTGACCGACGCGGCCGAGGCCAGAAAGGTCAGGTGCGATTCCAGGCTATCCATTTCGCGCTGGTAGGTGGCGCGCATGGCTCGGCGCGGGCCGTCCAGAGTGGCTTCGCCGCCGTTGCTGCTGCGGCGCGCTTTGATGAATTCGCTCATGCCGGAATCAAAGATCCGCGCAAGCGACCCGTGCTCGGCACGGCGGCTGACGATGGCTTGCTGCAAAACCGACAGATCGCCACCCGCCCAGAAATCGTCTTCAAAACGGCTGGTTTGATCGTTGGCGCGTTTGAGGGTGCTTCGTTTGCTGAAGATATATGTCCAGGATAAGACCGAAATGCTCAGCAAAATCAGCATGACCAGTTGCACCGGGATGCTGGCGTTGAGCAATAAAGTAAGCAACGACATGTCGCTAGAAGCTTGCATAATTATTCCTGAACCTTTTCCAATAGATTTCTAAGTTCGCGAGGTAGTGCGGCAGGTCGAAGCGTGTTCGTATCCACGCTGCAGACTTTGATCGTGCTTTCACACAGCAGTTCCCCGTCGCAGGTGGCAGATTGCTGAAAATTGATAGACGCATAACCAAGGCGGGTAATTTTACTGTGTACAGTAAGCAGATCGTCGAGTCGGGCCGGCTTGCGGTATTGTATTTCAACTGTTTTAACGACGAACATCCGCTGCTGTTGCGTGACCAGTTCTGACTGGTTGACTCCCAGGCGGCGTAACCACTCAGTACGACCTCTTTCAAAAAACTTTAGGTAATTGCCGTAAAACACGACGCCACCGGCATCTGTGTCTTCGTAATATACGCGAATAGGAAGTAGGGAGAGTTGTTCCTGTGTCAAAGCGATTCCAAACGTTTGACAATCGTCGCAAGAACCTTTGCTACAGGCACTTTGGTGGCTGCTTCGTCGCTGCGCGCCTGTACCTCCAGCATGCCTTCCTTCAAGCCGCGCTCGCCCACCGTAACCCGCATGGGCACGCCAATCAATTCCCACTCGGCAAACATGACGCCAGGACGGATATCTCTATCGTCGAGCATGACCTCAATGCCCGCCTGTTCCAGCTCGCCGTAGAGAGCTTCGGCGGCGTTGCGAACTGTTTCACTTTTGTTCCATCCCATTGGACAGATGACGACTTCGTAAGGCGCAATGGCTTTCGGCCAGACGATGCCGCGGGCATCGTGGCGCTGTTCGATAGCGGCCGCTGCAATGCGGCTGACTCCAATCCCGTAGCAGCCCATTTGAAGCAGGGCTGGCTTGCCGTCTGTATCCAGAAAAGTGGCGTTTAGCGCTTTCGAATACTTGTCGCCCAGGAAAAACACATGACCCACTTCGATGCCTCGTTGTATGGCCAGATGGCCGCCTTGTGGGTCTGGGTCGCCCGCGACGACGTTGCGCAGGTCGGCGACCTGCGGTTCGGGCAGGTCACGGCCCCAATTGACTCCCGTGTAGTGAAAGCCTTCTTGGTTTGCGCCGCATATGAAATTGTTCATGTGGGCGACGGTATGGTCGGCGATGACGTCAACAGGTTTGCGAGGATTTACCGGTCCCAGATAGCCGGGTACGCAGCCAAAGATATCGAGAATTTCTTCCTCTGAAGCAAAACGGTGACCGTTTTCGAACCCGGCTAGCTTGCTTACTTTGATCTCGTTGAGCGAATGATCGCCACGTATCAGCAAAAGCCATATTTTTGTGGCGCCCTTGCCGTCTGCGGCATCAGTGGCCAGAACGATGGCTTTTACTGTGTCGGTAAGCGGGCGCTTTAGCTGGGTGGCCACGATTTCGCATTTGGGTGCATTAGGAGTGGCGGCTTTGATAAGCTCTTCACTGGCCGCACCGCGTAGGGCGATCAGCGGCGGTGCGGCCGCCAGCTCGATATTGGCTGCGTAGTCTGAATCGGGGTTATAGACAATCAGGTCTTCGCCGGTGTCGGCAATGACCTGAAATTCGTGGCTGCGCGAGCCACCGATCGAACCGGTGTCAGCGGCCACAGCCCTGAACTCAAGTCCCAGGCGCGTGAATATTTTTATATAGGCTTCGTACATCAGGTCGTAGCTGGTTTGCGCTGAGGCGGCGTCACGGTCGAAGGAGTAGGCGTCTTTCATGGTGAATTCGCGTCCACGCATCAGGCCGAACCGGGGGCGCCGTTCATCGCGGAACTTGGTCTGGATATGGTAGAAATTAAGAGGCAGCTGACGCCAACTGTGAATTTCGTTGCGGGCGATGTCAGTGATGACCTCTTCAGAGGTGGGCTGCAGTACGAAGTCGCGTTGGTGCCGATCCTTGATACGCAGCAGCTCTGCGCCGTACTGTTCCCAACGCCCGGATTCGACCCAAAGCTCCGCCGGCTGCACTACGGGCATGAGTAGTTCAATGGCGCCTGCGCGGTTCATTTCTTCGCGCACAATGTTTTCGATTTTACGCAATACCCTTAAGCCCAGTGGCATGTATGTGTATATACCGCCAGCCACTTTGCGGATCATGCCGGCACGTGTCATGAGCTGGTGGCTAGTGACGTCGGCTTCGGCAGGGGCTTCTTTTAGTGTATTGATGTGGTAGGAGGATGCGCGCATAGTGGTGAGTATCTCGACAGGTACGTATAATCAGGCGTAATTGTATTGAATTTGCTTTTGGGGTGGCCCATGTTAGATCGTGAAGGCTACCGTCCTAATGTCGGCATTATCCTCGTAAACCAAAAAAACGAGGTTTTCTGGGGTAAACGTATTCGTGAACATGCATGGCAGTTTCCGCAAGGCGGCATCAATTATGGCGAGACTCCGGTCCAGGCCATGTATCGAGAGCTCCACGAGGAAGTGGGCCTACGGCCCGAGCATGTTCGGATATTAGGGCGTACGCGTGATTGGCTGCGTTATAACGT
>JBDTLC010000044.1:0-7614 GCA_039935015.1 Paralcaligenes sp.
AGAAGGACGAGACGGTAGGGTCTTTGCTGACTCTGGTGCCTGATGCCCAGGATGACGGACAAATTCTGCTGTCTGTAGCCTATGACAACACGGTCGCGCAGCCGCTCAAATCAGTCACTTTCGGCGATAAGTCCAATCCTTTACAACTGCAGCAAATTACCATCGATGGCAATGGCACCGTGCAGCAATTAGTTCTGTATCCGGGTCAGCCCATGGTGGTTTCGGGTTTTGACCGAGTATTGGAAGAATCCGAGGCCCGGCGTCTGAATCCGGGCATGCCATTGGCTTTGGGCGGCAGCGATAGCGCCTCGACTCAGCGTCTGATCACTGTGATGGTGATCACGGCGCAAGTCGAAGAAGGTTTTTGACGAGAGCCGACTATGAACGACGTCCTGATTCTGCCGGGATCTTCTGTTTCATTGGTCTTTGGCCTGGATTGGTTGCCCTTGATCAACGGAAGCGCCAGAAGGCTTGCCGAGCGTATCGCCCGGCAACGCGGCGCAACTCATTGGGTGTGTTCGGGTGAAACCGCAGCTGCGGTGGGCATGGCGCGTTTGAAATTGACCCGCGCCCAACGCCGACATAGGTTTGGCTCGGCGGCGCAGGCGTTGGCCCAATTGCGCGCCACTGGCACTATCGCGTTGCTGCTCGAACTTGATCCGGCCCGTTATTGGCTGGTCGCTGTGCATGAAGGGGCGGTGGTGGCCCGCACCGACAAACTGTTTGCGAGCCGGCATCAGGCCGCCGATGTCCTGGCAGAACTGGAACAAGCTTACCCTCAGTTGCAGATTCTCGACAGCACTCCAGAGGTCATCGACCTGCCTTTACTGGAGGCTGCCAGCACAGTCGAGACCCGTCTGCTACCCCTGGACCGTTGGCGCCCGTTATTGCCTGGGCCTGTACAGTGGTTTGTGTTATCGATGGTGTTGATTGGGTTGCTGCCCAGGTTGTGGCGCGTGGTCGCACCTGCGCCGAAAGTGCAGGCTGCGGGGCCGTACGATCCTTATCAGGCATGGAGTGACGCACTCTCTCAAGCCAGTCGGAGCATCGTCGTCCATGGCGTACACGGTACGCGAGCTGCTCTAAACGGCCTGCAAGATGCCCCTGTGCAGGTCGCGGGCTGGTTTTTGGCTCAGGCGACATGTATGCCGCAGACGGGCGGTTGGCGTTGCCAGGCGCGTTACGACAGGCGAGGTGTCCAGGCCAGCAACGACGGCTTGCTCGCGCATGCTCCTGCACAGTGGGCGGTTGAGTTCACCTCCATCGATCAGGCGGTGCTGGTCTGGAAGATTGCACTTGCCAACGTACCTCTTGGCCAGCATGCCTTGAAAAGCAGCGCCCATAACGAGCGGCATTTGTTTAGTGCCCTACAGTCCATACAGCCGGCCTTTACACAAATGCAATTGGGTAAACCGCAAGCTCTCAAGCTGGCCGCCCCACGCGATGCGGCGGGCCGCACGCCGCCTAAACCAGTTGGTTTGCCTGCCTATTCCTTGCGACCCGTACAAATTGCCGGCCCCTTGCGCTCTAGCAGTTTGCTGTTGTCGCACACTGAAGCCATGAGCTGGAAAAAAATTGCAGTGTCGGTTCGCGATGCGCAGCAGCTGGGTTTGCGCGGTAGCCGCCTGAATGTGTCTTTTCAAGGAGATCTCTATGAAGTCGAATCGCTACGTCCTTCGGTGGAAGAACGCGAATTTCCGGACCAGACTGTCAACGATGTTGCTCGCGGCGTGGGCTGGCGTCTGGATTCTTACTAATCCTGTGTGGGCGCTTAGTCCCGACGCAGATGATCTGGCTGCCGACCAGATGTCGGTTCGCGAGCTTATGCGTCTGGACGCCCAGCAGGCCCTGGCCCAGACCCGCGCCCGCCTGGCTGGCCAAAGCCATCCACGTGCCGCGCAGGACATCGCCATTAAAGTGGGGCCGGGCAGCGCAGCTCCCAAACTCGTGGCGATTTATGGGGTGGGCAAAAAACTGTTGGCCGAAGTTCTGGTGGGGTCGCAGCCCCACGTCTATATGCGCGGTCAGGCCTTGCCTGTGGGCGCCAAACCTGGCGCCGCCGTCCCGGTGTTGCGAGGCATAACCGGATCTTGCGTCCAGCTTGAGCGCCAGGACGAAACACATACGCTTTGTCTACACCCTTCGCTCTGGTCAGGGGGATAACGCCATGCTCGATTCTTTGCGACGATTTGGCTTTGCCGCAGCGGTTCCCGTATTGCAGCCGCCAGTAGCTCGTTTTGCCGCAACACAGGCCGTAGCGATCGCCGGCTCTGACGACCTGAGTACGATGGATCCCGCTATATTCAGGTCGCTCAGCGTCGAGTTTGAAGTAGAAGCGCTGGCGAGCCGCTTGTGTCCGGTGCAACTGACCGATCAAAGCGTCGCCATTTTTGCCCTCGCTGAACATGTGGGTGGTGACCAGGCCGATGAGCTGGCCAGGCGCGTGCGCGAGCGGGGTTACACATTGGCTGCGCCTCAGCGCTATGCGCTCGCTGCGCCCCTGTTGCTGGCCGTTGCGCGCAATCAGATAAGGCTGCCGTCGACGTACACAGGCCGCAGTATGGCATCTCATTCCGCCAGAACGGCGCTTGCCGGTGCGTTTCAGGATATGGTCGAGTGGGGCGTGCGTCATGGGGCGAGTGATCTGCATTTGAATATCCGTTTTAACGATGCAGAATCCGAAGTCAGGTACACAGTGGCCGGACGTTATGTAGCGCCCGAGCGGTTTCGCCGTATGCCAACTCGCACCTTGTTCGATATGCTGTCGGTAGCCTGGATGGATATTCAAGGCGGTAATGGCGCGGTGTTCGATCCCATGGTCGAGCAACAGGGCAAATTGAGCAAACACGTCGACGGACGGCCGGTTGTGTTGCGCTGGGCATCGCTCGCGGCCGATCAAGGGCCCAGCGTATGCTTGCGCTTGCTCGAACGAGACGCGGCAGTCAACGGGCAAGGGCTCGCTGAATTGGGCTACCTGCCCGAACAGATTGACGCGATTGAGCGCGCCATGCTGTCTGAGGGGGGTGCGATCGTATTTGCCGGCACTGTGGGCTCGGGGAAGTCCACGACGCTCGCTTCCCTGATGGCGGGGCTGCCCGACCATCGAAAAATCATCACTATTGAAGATCCAGTCGAGTTCCTCATTCCACGTGCCATACAAAATACGGTAGTGCGCGACCTCGATGCAACCGCCCACGACGCGTACGCGGCCAAACTTCGGACGCTTAAACGCTCAGCGATGACCGATGTCTTGTTGGGCGAAATCCGAGATCGCGAGTCAGGCCTGGCTTTCATGGATCTGGCGGGATCGGGGGTCAATGTTTACACCACCACGCATGCGCCGTCGGCGGCCTTGGCGGGCGAACGATTGGCCTCTGACTTCATCGGGGTGTCGCGTGATTTTCTGGCCACCCCAGGGGTGCTCAAGCTTCTGGTTTATCAAGTATTGTTGCCACGCCTGTGTACCCAGTGCTGTGTCCCGGCGGTGCATTTGCTCGATGGTGGCGCAGGTATCGACGGTCGTTACCGCGAGGCAGACGTATGGCGCCAATGGTTTGCCCGGTTGCGTCGTCTGTACGATTGCGACCTCGATTTGCTACGGATTCGCAATCCGCAAGGATGCGTTGCGTGCGGTGGGTCTCAAGTGCGTGATCTTGATGGACTGGCCGGTCGGACTGTGGCTGCAGAATATATCGAGCCTGCGTTAAGCCCCGGCTTTCTGGACGGACTGCGACATGCGAATTTCGTGGGGCGGGCAGGCCCGCCTGATGCACGTAAGTTCGAGGCGACCCCAGTAAGCAGCGCGATGGAATGTGCCGTGCGCAAGGCCTTACGCGGAGAAATTGACCCGCGCGACATCGAGCCGCGCTTTCAGTCTTTTGAAACCTATGAACGCCAGCTACGCCTCGTGGGCGAGCCAGGTTTGCGAGTGGTTGCATGAAGACCCTAAGGGTTGCCGACAGGCTGGGGCGCGGCCTAGAGCAACTGGGCGCGAGCCTGGACGCCTGGCGTTTTCGCGCATGGCGGGCAGATTATTACGATTATTTATCTGCACTGATGGATGGGACGCAGGGCCGACGCACCTTGCTTGAAATATTTCAGTCTGATATGCAGCGCTATGGCCAGAAGACAGTGCGCGGCCGTCAGTCGCAACGCTGGGTTCAAGCGTATCCAATGACGGGGGGCGACTTGTACTTGACCTGGGTGGGGTGTTTTCCTGCCAATGAGTTGGGTCTGATCCAGGTTGCCCAGGCTGGTGGCAATGCGCCGCTGGTTGGTACCTTGCGCGATCTGGGCGATGCCGTTCGCCTGATCCGTCAAGCCCGCGACATTCTGACCACAACGCTTTGGTCGGCGGTTCTGGCATTGAGCATGTTGGCGGCGCTGGTGCTGGCCGTGCCGTTGTTTACCGTGCCACACCTGCGCCATACCTTTAACGCCGTGCCCCCTGATTACTACGCAGCCTTGACGCGGCGTCTGTTTGGATTTGCGTCGCAGGTGCAGGGTCACTGGCTATTTGCAGCAGGTTTTTTTGTGGGCGGCATATTGTTATTGCTGTGGTCTTTGCCCAACCTGACCGGGCGCCTGCGCAGGAGGCTAGATCAATATTCCCTGTGGCGTATTTATCGCCAAGTCCACGCTATCAGCTTTTTGTCTGTCCTGACGATCGTATTGGAGCGGCCCGGCGCCGGGTCGACGCAGTTGCGTGAGGCTCTGGCTATGCAAAGACCAGGCGCCAACGCCTGGGTACTTACCCATCTGGATGCAATGCTGGCGCGTATCGACATCGGCCTGGTGGGCGCCGACACCTTCGATACGGGGCTGTTCGATCGTGAATTGTTCTGGTTTTTGAGTGACATGGCCATGGCCCGTGGTTTAGGCGAAGGGTTGGCCTTAGCCCGAGGGCGTTTGAAATCTCAGGTGCTTTTGTCGGTGGCCCGCCAGGCGCTGGCCTTGCGTTGGGCGCTGTTGCTGTCTTGTGTGGCAGGGTTGCTGAGTCTGGGTTTGTGGCATTACGCAGTCATCGACGAACTACGTCGTTCGCTTATGTTTTTTTACGCGAGCCAATAAGGGCAAGCGTTTCATCAAGGAGCTGTCATGTCGAATTTTACGTTGGCGCATCACCTCGGTCGTGGCGATTGCCGTCGTCGCCTGTCACACCAGCGGGGTTTTTCGCTGATCGAGGTCTCTATTGTGACGGCCATAGTCTTGCTGCTGGCCATCATCGGAATTCCGGCCATAGGTAGTTATGTGGTCGAGAACAAGGTACCGAAAGTAGGTGAAGAGATGGCACGCTTTATTTTACAGGCCAAGGTGAATGCGCCTAGCGGATCTGCCACACCCTATGCCGGTATTGGTACGCCGAATTTCGCCAACCAAGTACGTGAATCCAGCATTTTCTCGGTGTCGGGCAGCGATGCTGCGCCTGTCGTGTTGCATGGCCTGGGTAGCAGCGGTGAGGTTACGGTCGCAGAGGCGTCATCCGGAGCGGCTTTTTCCATCACCTTGTCGAAGGTGAATAACGCCGCCTGCCCGTCGATCGCATCGGTTATGCAGCGGGTATCCGACACCATTACCATTACTCCCGAAGGTGGCACGGCGGCGACGATCAAAGACAGCTCTACCTCCTACAGTGCACTGAATGCCGAAGCCAGCTGCACCAAGGGCGATGCTAATCAGTTCGTTTTTACCGCCAGCTAGGAGGCGCTTGTGCAAAGTCAGGAAGGTCACGCGTTGGTCGAGTGGATGCTTGCCGCGCTGCTGGCAACCTTGCTGACGGTGTGGGGAGCGGGGACACTGGTCAATCGGCTCAATGACTCCGCCGCGCAGTCTGGCGCCGCCTGGATGCTTACAGTGAAAAAGGCCGTGCAGCTTTACGTCCAGCGCTACGATCAGGTGCTGTTGAAAGCAGCAAATTTCACAGAGTTGAATCATAAGGGCTATGCCAACTGGTCGACGCCTAGTGTGGCCGAGCTTAAGGCCGACGGCTTGCTTTCGGCAGGCTTTCCCGAGCATGGACCCCGATCCATGGCCGTATCGGTGCTGCTGATGCGCCGCGCCACATGCCCGGGCACCGATTGTCGTCTGGATGTCTTGCTCTACAGCAATCAGGCGTTGGTGCAGCGCGGCGCGCTGCCGGTCGACGAGACGATGGTGGCGCAATGGCTGCTGGCCTCCGAAGGATGGGGTGGAACGGTGTCTCGCGGGCGCCCTGAATATATTGCCGGAGCCTCATTTGGTTTTGCCAATCCGCCCGTCTCAAGCATGGCGGCTTTGCCGGTAGGCACCCTGGTCATGGCGATTACCGCAGAACAGCTCGGTTCTTCAGAATTTCTGCGCGTAGGAGACGAACGCGATCCGGATTTTCGTGGCGCGGCGACGGTGGCGGGCGATATTAAGTCGGGCGGGTCTTTGTCGGCGCAGAAGTATTTGAAGCTGGGCGCTCAAGAAACCGCGTTTACGCCGTGCAGCGAAAATGGCGTAGTGGCCCGCCAGTATTACGGCGGGCTATTGGTTTGCCGCGATCATTTGTGGCGTCTGAGTGGGGGCGGGGGAGGTGGTTTTTCTGTCAATACACTCCATGGGTGTCGCAGCAGCAGTGGCAGTTCGACGGCCAATCCGGTCACGGGTTCGTGCAGTTGTCCCCTCGATTATTTCGTGGTCGGCATTTCCGATAGCGGCGCCCAGCCGTCTCCCGATGGACGCACCATGGGGTATATCTGTGTGGAATAAGCGGGTTTTTAACAACAGCATCTATAATCGACCGTTACCCATTAAATTAGCGCCTTTCCGCAATGAAAACCTCCGAAATCCGTCAGAAGTTCCTATCGTTTTTTGAGTCCAGGGGCCATCATATCGTGCCCTCGTCGTCGCTCGTGCCGGGTAACGATCCCACCTTGCTGTTTACTAACGCCGGCATGGTGCAGTTCAAGGATGTGTTCACCGGCAAGGAAACCCGTCCCTACAAACGTGCCACCAGCTCGCAGCGTTGCGTGCGTGCCGGGGGCAAGCACAATGACCTGGAAAACGTGGGATATACAGCCCGGCACCATACGTTTTTCGAGATGCTGGGCAATTTCAGCTTCGGCGATTATTTCAAGCGCGAGGCCATACACAACGCTTGGGAGCTGCTGACCACCGTTTATAAGTTGCCGGCAGACAAGCTTTGGGTGACGGTGTATCAGGAAGACGACGAGGCTTATGACATCTGGGCCAGCGAAATCGGTGTGCCGGTCGAGCGTATTGTGCGTATTGGCGACAATAAGGGCGCACGCTA
The DNA here is from genome assembly GCA_039935015.1 of Paralcaligenes sp. Classification (GTDB taxonomy): domain Bacteria; phylum Pseudomonadota; class Gammaproteobacteria; order Burkholderiales; family Burkholderiaceae_B; genus Paralcaligenes. Next base: position 7,277 of record JBDTLC010000044.1, read on the forward strand.
CGCGTCAGACAATTTCTGGCAAATGGCCGATACCGGCCCATGCGGTCCTTGTTCCGAAATTTTCTATGATCATGGCCCTGAAATCTGGGGCGGGCCGCCGGGGTCTCCCGAGGAAGATGGTGACCGCTACATCGAGATCTGGAATCTGGTGTTCATGCAGTTCGAGCGCGATGCGGCCGGCAATATGCCTAGCCTGCCCAAGCCCTGTGTTGATACGGGCATGGGGTTGGAACGAATTGCCGCAGTTTTGCAGCACGTCCATTCGAACTATGAAATTGATTTGTTTCAGTCGTTGATCAAAGCGGCGGCGCGCGAAACCGGCACGACCGACCTGGGCA
>JBDTLC010000045.1:0-11162 GCA_039935015.1 Paralcaligenes sp.
GTAAAGCTTGAACGCATATCGACTACCGCCGGATGCTGCATCAGCGTATCCATGGCAAATTTGGAAAATGCTTTCAGGTCTTCTACTTGTACCCGCAACAGATAGTCCATGTCTCCCGTCATGGCATAACACTCCACCACCTCCGGCCAGACTTGGACATCACTGGCGAAATCAGACATGGAGGCATGGCTTGCCCTTGCGGTTTTGTTCAGCCGAACCGATACGTAAGCCAGCAAGCCCAAGCCTACCTTATCCGGATTGATCAACGCCACATAGTTGCTTATGAAGCCCTCTTCTTCCAGGCGGCGCACGCGTCGCAGACAAGGACTGGGCGACAACGCGACTTTATCTGCCAGATCCTGATTGCTTAAGCGTCCGTTACGCTGCAATTCCATTAAAATTTGACGATCTATCCTGTCAAGCGAGTTTCGAGACATATTCAACCCCAGTTATTTGATAGAACGGTATTAAATTGCTTAGATTTATTATATTCAAGCCGGTTTTGCAATCATATGCCTCCTTTTTTTTCTTAGAATTATGGTTTAGCCGAAAACTCCGTATAGTGGGTAAAGCGGCAATCCTTATTCGGAGCAATTCCATGAGTATTGGTTTTCAACCTTGGGACAATCCCATGGGCACAGCGGGTTTCGAGTTTATTGAGTACGCAGCGCCCGATCCCATAGCGATGGGCAAGGTATTCGAAACGCTGGGTTTCAAAGCCATTGCCAGGCATCGCACTAAAAACGTGACTCTCTATCGCCAGGGCGAAATCAATTTTCTAATCAACGCCGAACCCGACTCCTTCGCCCAGCGTTTTGCCAAGCTGCACGGCCCGTCAATCTGCGCCATCGCCTTCCGGGTTCAGGACGCGGCCCACGCCTATCGGCGCGCACTCGAAATGGGGGCATGGGGTCTGGATACTCGCAGCGGCCCCATGGAACTGAATATTCCCGCGATCAAAGGAATTGGTGATTCATTGATATACCTGGTCGATCGCTGGCACGGCAAAAAAGGCCATGGAGGGATCGGAGACATCAGTATTTACGATGTGGACTTCGAGCCTGTAGAGCCGAGCACCGCCCGCGCCGATGCGAGTCACAAGGGAGCTGGCCTGGTACGCGTGGACCACCTGACTCATAATGTACACAAAGGACGAATGGACGAATGGGCAGAGTTCTATGAGCGTCTGTTCAATTTTCGAGAGGTCCGCTACTTCGATATCGAAGGCAAAATCACCGGGGTCAAATCCAAAGCCATGACTTCGCCATGCGGCAACATTCGCATCCCCATTAACGAAGAAGGCACGGCCGAAAAAGGGCAGATTCAAGAATACCTCGACCTGTACCACGGCGAAGGCATACAGCATATTGCGCTGGCGAGCGACGACATCTACAGCACAGTCGAACGGCTGCGCGCATCAAAATTACAATTTCTGGATACACCCGATACCTATTACGAACTGCTGGGCCGCCGGCTGGAAAATCACGGCGAAGATACCGCGCGCTTGCAGAAAAACAAAATTTTGCTCGATGGTGCACCGGGCGGTGGGCTATTGCTGCAAATTTTCACCGAGAATCAGATTGGGCCCATCTTTTTTGAGATTATCCAGCGCAAAGGCAATGACGGTTTCGGCGAAGGCAACTTCAAAGCCCTGTTCGAATCGATTGAACTTGACCAGATGCGCCGCGGCGTTTTGAAAACCGTCGACTAGAACGCGTCCCCACTGCTCAACCACAATAAGCGCGCTCTCACATCGGTAGACGCCGCCTAAGAAGGGTTAAAGCCAGGCGCTGCCAAAGTCAGTATCCACGCGGCAATTGCACGGGCCTGCTCGGGGCTGACCTGCGGTTGGGCGGGCATGGGTACAGGGCCCCAGCGTCCTTTGCCGCCCTGACGTATTGCTCCAGCCAGGTACTCCGCCGCACCCGCTTGGCCAGCAAAGCGCTGGGCAATCAGGGTAAAAGCCGGGCCTACCCGCTTTTGATTAACCTGGTGACACGCCAGGCAGTTATTGGTACGAATCAGATCCAGACCTGTCAATTGCCCACTTGCTGGCGCATTTGCACCACGTAAATCGTGGCTCTCGGGTACCCCACCCGCGGACGCGCATGTAGTCACGCTGGCCGCGCCCAGTACTATCGCAAAAACTTTTAAACCGATAACACGCATGTTGCGCCTTCCAAAAAGACTCCGACCAGAACACTATCCAAGAATGTCTTGCCACATATCGCTGTATTATCGACGATATTTAATTTCAAAAACGCCGCTATGCTGCACTATCCCCATTTCGATCCTATCGCCCTGCAAGTCGGCCCCCTGGCCATACACTGGTACGGGTTGATGTACCTATGCGGATTCGCCCTGGTCTGGGTGCTTGGGCGCTGGCGGATCAATCATGGCAAATCCGACCTGACGGTCAACGATCTGGAAGACATCATCTTCTACAGCGTGCTGGGCGTAGTGGTTGGCGGGCGCCTGGGATACGTGCTGTTCTACCAGCCGTCCGTATATTTTGCCCACCCACTGGAAATTTTCTATTTATGGCAAGGTGGCATGTCGTTCCATGGCGGGCTGCTGGGCGTGATCCTCGTGTTGCTGCTCATTGCACACAAAAAGCGAAAATCCCTGCTGGAAATTGGCGATTTTGTAGCGCCACTGATTCCTCTGGGGCTGGCTGCCGGCCGGCTGGGAAACTTCATTAACGGCGAACTATGGGGCCGACCCACGACGATGCCGTGGGGCATGATCTTTCCGCAGACCCACGACGGCATCCCGCGCCACCCCTCACAACTTTACGAGATGGGACTGGAAGGCTTTGCGCTATTTGCGCTGGTGTGGTGGTTTTCCAGCAAACCACGCCCCATAGGCCAGACCAGTGCTGTTTTCCTCATGGGCTACGGCACCTTCCGGTTTTTGGTCGAATTCACTCGGGCGCCCGACTATTTCTTAGGTCTGCTGCTAGGTGGCCTGTCGATGGGCCAACTGCTATCGTTGCCCATGATTCTGATAGGCGCGATTATTTTTGTGCGGAGTGCAAAAAAATCGCCCCCTTCATCGATAGACTAACGGCCTCGACGCCACTTTCAAGGGGAACGGCCGCGCCTGCCTTGGATGCTGACATGGCCATCATTCGCGGCGCTGGCTGATAATGCGTAGTCACCCCGTCCAGTTCGATATTGCGGATGGTATAAGAGGCGAAACCCAAGGCTTCAGTCAGCGCCTTGGCGCGCTCGCCAAACGCCTGAGCAACCTGCGCAAGCATAAGCTGCTGCTGCTTGGCCCGCGCCTTGGGCGACACCGAGAAGGCCAGGTTAGCAATGGGCATGCGATCACTGACTTTGGCCGCCAGAGTCGAGGCAGCCGCCAGATCGGTCGATTCTAAAAATATTTCGCCGCGGCCATGCCAGCTGCTGATTTTGCCTTGTTCATTATTCACAGGCCACACGCGGAAGTTGCCGCTGCTGGCCTTTACCTTGGTGTCACCCTTTACATCGTGCATAACGCCTTCGAGTGTTTTGCTAAGCGCGTCGGCCACTTTGACTTGAGATGTTCCGTCGAGCTCGGACGCCAGCGTGATCTTGACCGTATCTTGCTGCACCTGCGCCGAAACCTCGGCGCCAAGCGAAGCCTGCGGCCAGCTCTGCTCTGCAGGCTGCGGCGCCACCGTCTGCGCCTGTACGGGCAAGACCAGCAGACCCGCTACTGCCACCAAGGCGACGGCCGACAGCCTCTTACATTTTCGTTCAAACACATACATATTTGACCTCCATAAAAAGAAAAGCCCGTCGCAATGGACGAGCTTTTCAAAATTGCCCCGCATGTGCCGTCTAGGCCGGCATCCTGGAACCTTAGGTTCAAGGTGGTCGCTTTCAGCCAAGCTTCGGGTTCTCCAAAAGAGGAGATCACGCCTACTTGTCAATCCAGCAACCGGTATGCCAATAGCATTGGTTCAAGGAATGTATGGCCATGTCACGAACACTGCAGGGACTAACCGCTGAGCATCCCATCTACTGAAAGGATGGCTCGAACTCTTATATTACTTGCCTGAACCGGCACCCACCAGCGCTTGATCAAGCAAGGTATTCATGTCTTCAATTCTACGCTTGAAATCGCCCAATGCAACATTACCGAAAGGGCCATCGGGCGCCTTTGTAGATAATAACTCGGCAGCGATCTGAATGGCGGCCATCACGGCAATGCGCTCATTACCGGTGACTTTACCCGAGCCCTTGACTCGCAGCATCAGTTGATCCACATACTTTACGGCGGCGAGCAGCGGCTCTTTTTCGGCCACCGAACAGGCCAGCGAATAATCGCGCCCTAATATCGATACGTCTACGCGTTCCATCAACTTTGCTCCTGAGCGGCGCCGGGCAGACGCATAAGAACCGCATCAATGCGCTCTTTGGCCATGTCGGCCGCGGCGCGCAAACGCTGCGAGTCAGCCTGGCTGGCCTGAAGATCATGCCGCATAGCTTCATATTCGACCTGATAGCGCGACGCTTCGACACGTAACTCGGCTTGCGCTGCATCGGCCTGGGCCCGTACAGACTCGACCTCGGCCTGGTGCTCATCAAGACGATCGGCGATCGACTGATGATCGGCTTCGCGTCTGGAAAGCTGATCGCGCAACGCATTGCGTTCCTGCTCAAGGCTTTTGAGCCGCGCGCGCAAAGTATCGCGATCGGCCTGCAACAGACGAGTAGCCTGAACCATTTGCCCGATTCGGGCGGCGAGAGAATCTAGATCTTGCAACATGGGCGTAATCGTAAACCATCCTGCCCCCGGATGGATAGAGGTAAATACGTATCTGAAGAGGACAATAGTTTACGAATCTACCTACAACCGCACGGCGCCTGCATCGACTCGTTGCTTTTCATCGCTCTTTCCATCGCCTTTCATTATTCTTTCAACCACGCACCCGCACACTTCCACCCCCATCGTCGATTTGACTAATTTTTCCAAATCAAGGGTAAACCCCGAACAACAAAGGGCAAATCAGGGTTTGCATGAACAGCTCAGCCTATTAATATTCCGGTTTATTCAACTGCTTTAAAGAAATCTTTCAATTGCCCGACATGTAGCTTAAAAGGTAAGCCGTCTGAAAGACTTGACTTATACAGCACCGGAGATCAAACCACTATGCAGCTTAAACATAAACAGGACTTTTGGTCCGGAATTATGTTTGTGGCCCTAGGCGCAGCGTTTGCGCTGGGCGCAGGCAAATATTCCATGGGCACAGCCGCCCGTATGGGTCCGGGCTACTTCCCATTCTGGCTGGGAGTCTGTTTGGCTATCTTGGGCGCAATTGTTGCAATCGGCGCGCTGGCCTCCAGAGCCGAAGAGGTCGAGGTTGACAAATTTGACTGGAAAATCACCATCGTCGTCATTGGCTCGGTCACACTGTGTGGCGTCGTGCTTAATTACTTAGGCGTATATATCTCGGTTTTTCTTCTGGTCTTTCTAAGCAGTTTTGCCAGCCATCAATTCAGCTGGAAAGTAGCAGTGGCCAACGGCTTGTTCCTGGTCTTATTCGTGTGGCTCGCATTCATTAAGGGTTTGGGTTTGATTTTCCCTTTATGGCCCACCTTTTTAGGCAACTAAAGGAAAAACCCGATGGAATTACTTGATCACCTCATTTTGGGCTTCTCGGTGGCGTTGACACTGGAAAACATCCTCTACTGTCTGCTCGGCTGTCTGCTGGGTACATTGATCGGCGTGCTGCCAGGCATAGGCCCAGTACCCACCATCGCCATGCTTTTGCCGATCACTTATGTCTTACCGCCCGTAGCGGGCCTTATCATGCTCGCCGGCATTTACTACGGTGCCCAATACGGTGGGTCCACAACCGCTATTCTGGTTGCTTTGCCAGGCGAGACCTCTGCTGTGGTCACCGTACTCGACGGCCACCAGATGGCGCGTAACGGCCGTGCGGGTGCCGCATTGGCTATTGCGGCCATAGGGTCGTTTTTTGCCGGGTGCTTTGCCACAGTTTTACTGGCCGGGTTTGCGCCTCCGCTGGCTGAGGTAGCGTTCAAATTCGGGCCAGCCGAATACTTTTCACTGATGGTACTAGGTTTGATCGGCGCAGTCGTTCTGGCATCCGGGTCGCTACCCAAAGCCATTTGCATGATTCTGCTTGGCCTGCTGCTGGGGATGATTGGCACCGATGTCAATTCGGGCGTCGCTCGATTCGATTTCGGTATTCCAGAGCTGCAAGACGGGATCGATTTCGCCGTAGTCGCTATGGGAGTGTTCGGTTTTGCCGAGATCATGACCAACCTCGAATTGAAAGACCAAAGGGTTGATATCACCGGAAAAATCGGATCGCTCTATCCCAACAAGCAGGAATTCAAGGAGTCAGCTCCGGCCTGCGTACGCGGTACGCTGCTGGGGTCTGCGTTGGGGATACTCCCAGGCGGCGGCGCCGTGCTTTCGTCTTTTGCCTCATATACACTTGAGAAAAAGATATCCAAAAATCCCGAGCGCTTCGGCAAGGGTCACCCGGCAGGCTTGGCAGGCCCCGAATCGGCCAACAACGCAGCCGCGCAAACCTCGTTCATCCCCTTGCTTACGCTTGGAATTCCGGGCAACGCCGTCACAGCGCTCATGCTTGGAGCCATGACGATTCACAATATTCAGCCGGGCCCGCAGGTCATGACCAGCCACCCCGATCTATTCTGGGGCCTGATTGCGTCGATGTGGGTCGGAAACCTGATGCTGGTCGTGCTCAACCTGCCCTTGATAGGCATCTGGGTAAAACTGCTGCAAGTCCCGTATCGGATACTCTTTCCAGCCATTCTGGTGTTTTGCACGGTAGGCGTCTATTCACTGAACTACAACGTCTTCGATATCTGGATGACGGCCGCCTTTGGCCTGATCGGCTATATCTGGTCCAAGCTCAAATGCGAAGGCGCGCCATTGTTGCTGGGTCTGGTGCTGGGGCCGATGATGGAAGAAAACTTTCGCCGCGCCCTGCTTTTGGCCCGCGGTGATTTCTCCACGTTCATCACCCGACCACTGTCCATGTCGCTGCTGGTGGCGGCAACCCTTCTGGTGATTATTGTGGCACTACCTTCGATCCGCAAGAAACGCCAAGATACTTTCGTAGAAGAAATATAGCGCACGCAGCCACTGCCCGAATGGCACCTATAAAAGGTGCCATTCCATAAGCTTGGGCGGCCAAGCCGGACCCTTCATAAGCCGGGGTTGGATAATGGCACCCACAAAAGGGTTACGCTACAAACATTGACAAGCAAGATGGCAATGCAAAGGCCACTAGGGTAATGAGCGATTGAGGTAATCTTATGCCTTATTCATCTGCTTTCCCTAAGATTTATTCCATTTCTAAATCAATCATGTGTTGGCTTCGCATGCCCTACTACCGCTACAGGTACTGTCTACGCTTCGCCCTCTCGTTCACCATTGATTTAGAAATGGAATTACTCACCCGTTCATGGAGAAAATGCAATGCCCTCGATCAACGTTAAATCCTACAAACCGGCAGCGGCTACAAAAGTCGCCTTTATTGGGCTGGGAGTCATGGGTTTTCCCATGGCCGGACATCTTAGCCGCGCGGGCCACCAGGTTACGGTCTACAACCGCACAGGCAGCCGAGCCGACGCCTGGACCAAAGAATTTGGTGGCCATGGGGCCAAGACACCCAAAGAAGCGGCACAAGGCGCCGACATCGTATTTTGCTGCGTGGGCAATGACGACGACGTGCGCAGCGTTGTTCTGGGAGAGCATGGCGCCTTTGCCGGTATGAAGAAGGGCGCTATTTTCGTCGACCACACCACGGCTTCAGCCGAGGTAGCACGCGAGCTATACCAAATCGCGCACAAGCACGGTATGGGCTTCGTCGACGCACCAGTGTCAGGCGGGCAAGCAGGCGCAGTCAATGGCGTGCTGACTGTCATGTGCGGCGGCGACTCGGCCATTTTCGACACCATACAACCCATCGCCTATACCTATGCGCAGGCGGTAACTTTATTGGGCGGTTCGGGGTCTGGCCAACTTTGCAAAATGGTGAATCAAATTTGCATTGCCGGGTTGGTGCAGGGCTTATCGGAGGCCATTGCCTTTGGCCAAGCGGCGAAACTGGACATGCACAAAGCGTTGAAAGTGGTCAGTAAAGGCGCCGCTCAAAGTTGGCAAATGGAAAATCGAGGCGCGACCATGGTTGACGGCAAATTTGATTTCGGCTTTGCCGTCGATTGGATGCGTAAAGACCTGGGCCTGGTTCTTAGCGAAGCCAAACACAATGGCGCACGCGTACCTGTCACGGCCTTGGTGGATCAGTTTTACGCCGATGTGCAGCAAATGGGCGGTAACCGATGGGATACCTCCAGCTTGATCAAGCGCCTGCGCAATAACTAAATTCATAGAATCCAAATCGATTGGAGGCTGATTGAGATGGCAGCCACGAGGGCTGTCACTACATGAGCGATAGGTGCGTTTTTGTAGTGGCAACCCCTGGTGGCTGCCATCCGCGTTTTAAAATTACCGTTTCGGTTATCAACCATTCGGGCAAATACAAGGGCTGGCTCAGTTCAGGCCTTGTACAAGGGAATTCTCAGTACTGCGCGCAAGCCTACGCCGTGCTGCGCATTGGGTTCGCCATCTTCAAGCGTCACCGTGCCGCCGTTGCGCAGAGCATAGGCAAGTGAAATGGCTAAACCCAAGCCAGAACCCGAGCCTCTCGCGCTTTGGCGTTGCAGACCACCCCGATCGAAGCGCATAAATACGCTGACGCGCAACAATGGGTCGAGCCCGGGACCATCATCCGACACCGAAAGCCACGCCCATTCTTCATCTGTTCCAGCGGCCACCGTAATAGTGCAGCCCGGTCCTGCATGATTGATGGCGTTGTGAACCAGGTTGGACACAGCTTCGTGAACCTCGGCTTCGTTACCCAGCGCCCAGCAATCTGACGGCAAATTTACACCAGAGCGCCCGGACGATGCCTCGCAGCCCAAATCCTGTCCCTGCTCGCGCGCCAAAGGCAGATATTGCAAGACCACATCCTTGGCCAGTGCGTCCAGATCAATTTTTTGCAGATGCTTCTCGCCTGGCTGGCTAGCGTGGGCCAGGGCAAGCAACTGTTCAGTCAGCCTTGTCGTGCGACCCAATTGGGTGACGATGGCCGCCAGCGATTCACGCATCCTCGCGCCGTCGGGCTCACGCTGAGCATACTGCGCCTGCGTGAGCATAATGGCCAACGGCGTACGCAACTGGTGCGAGGCATCGGCCAGAAATTGCTCCTGCTTGTCAAGCACTCTACGATATAAGTCAATATGGTGATTCACCGCATTGACAAGCGGCACCACTTCGTGCGGAACATGCTGAGTGTCCAGCGGTAGCAAATTATCAACCTTACGAGCTCTCACTTCGTGGCGCAGGCGCTTGAGCGGCCGCAAGGCCCACACCACGCTGAACCACACCAGCAAAACCATTATCAGCAGCATCCGGCCGTCGCGAAACAACGCGGCAATTCCAGCCTCGTGCTCGGTGCGCAGGCGCTCTCCCATGCTTTCGCCCACCAACACCATAATCTGTCTGTGCTCGCCTCGGTAATGCAGATCGCGCCACAGGGCCAGCATGCGTACCGAATCCCCTCGAAACACGGCATCGTAAAAAACCGGCGAACCCTCATGCTGGGCCAAATGAGCCGGGCGCGGCAAGCCGCTCATACCCAGCAAGGTTTTACCTTCGAACTGCCGCGCATCGATCCCCGCAAGTCTAGGCAGGCTGGGAGTCACCTCCTCGACCCGAAAATATTTTCGACTTCCTGCGCGCGACTCCAACATGACCTGCGCGTAAAACGGCGGATCAATGCGCAAAGACCCATCAGAGCTGAATTCGACGCTAGTTTCGAGCACCTTGGCAGGCTCGAGCAATGCACTGTCGTAGACCTGCTCGGTGATGTCGGTCAACGACTGATAATCTTTCCAGCTATCGACCAACAGCAGCGTCACAGCACCGGGCATTAAAAGCGCCAACAACCAGAACCGGATTCCTCCCAACGCAGGACGCTTTATCCGCGCCATGAATTACAGGCCACCCGAGACGCTCTCAAGCATATAACCCAGCCCGCGCACCGTAACAACGTGCACATCGCTGCCCACCAGTTTCTTGCGCAGACGGTGCAACACCACTTCGATAGCGTCGGGACTTGAATCGGTATCATGCTCGAACACATTGGAGAACAACTGATTTTTATCAACAGGCACACCCATGCGCAGCAGCAAGACCCCAAGGGCCGCATGTTCGCGCGGAGTCAAATGCAAAATTACACCGTCGAGCGAAAAAGAGCGGCTCTCATTATCGTATTCCAGAGCTCCGCAGCGCAACCGCCCGGCGAGGTGGCCGCGACTGCGGCGCACCAGTGCGGTCAGCCGCGCCTCAAGCTCTTCCAGAGCAAAAGGTTTAGTTAAAAAATCGTCAGCCCCCAGATTGAGACCCCGCACCCTGTCTTGCAAAGCCCCTTGCGCGGTCAGGATCAGCACCGGGGTAATGTCGCCACGCGCGCGCATCTCACGCAACAGTACGAGCCCGTGTTTATCCGGCAAGCGCAGATCCATGACCACCGCGTCGTAATCGGCCTGCCCGAGTTTCTCCTCGGCCGTGGCCGCGTCGCCAGCATGGTCGGGTACGAAACCGCTTTGCGCCAGCGCTCGCTTGAGCCAGGCTGCCATTTCGTGTTCGTCCTCAACCAGCAGTATGCGCATGGTGATCGATACGATCCCGCTGGCGCTGACCTTGCGCGCGCTGACGCAAGTAGCGGGTTTCCTGACCATGCCTGAACAGGATCAGAGCCAGCTCTTGCAACGCCTGCGTATAGACTTCGCGTTTGAATTCGATAACCGCTTCCAGCGGCACCCAGAACTCGCTCCAACGCCACGCGTCGAACTCGGGGTGCAGGGTCGCGCGCAAACACACATCGTTGTCGCGCCCGACCATCCTCAGCAAAAACCAGATCTGTTTTTGCCCCTTATAGTGACCACGCGAATCACGCCGAATAAAATTGCTCGGCACGTTATAACGCAGCCAATCACGCGTACGCCCTAATATCCGAACATGCTCGGGCCGTAGGCCCACTTCCTCGTGGAGCTCTCGATACATGGCCTGGACCGGAGTCTCGCCATAATTGATGCCGCCTT
>JBDTLC010000046.1:0-2209 GCA_039935015.1 Paralcaligenes sp.
TTAAAGGTATATCCATGGCACAGTCAAAAGAACTTAATCGCCGAATCGTCCTGGCCTCGCGGCCCGTTGGGATGCCTTCAGCAGACAATTTCCGTCTGGAATATGCCGTTGTTCCCGAACCGAGAAGCGGTGAGGTACTGCTGCGCACCATATACCTGTCGCTAGATCCCTACATGCGCGGCCGCATGAGCGATGCGGCCTCCTACGCGGCACCGGTGGAAGTAGACACAGTTATGGGTGCGGGCACGGTAAGCCGCGTTATCGCGTCACGTCATCCAGACTATGTTATTGGCGACTGGGTGCTTGGTTATTGCGGCTGGCAAGACTATGCCACTTCCGCGGGCAAGGGCCTGACCAAGCTAGGAGCCAACCCCGCCAACCCATCCTATGCACTGGGGATAATGGGCATGCCAGGTTTCACTGCCTATATGGGTTTGCTGGATATAGGCCAGCCCAAAGCTGGCGACACCCTAGTGGTTGCCGCAAGTACAGGCCCGGTAGGCGCTACAGTTGGCCAGATTGGCAAAATCAAAGGTTGCCGCGTGGTCGGCATTGCAGGCAGCGCTGAAAAATGCCGGCATGCCGTTGAGGTGCTGGGTTTTGATGCCTGCCTGAACCACAAATCAGACGATCTTTCTGCGCAGCTTGCCCACGCCTGCCCTACAGGAATCGATATCTATTTTGAGAGCGTAGGGGGCAAAGTGTTTGATGCCGTGCTGCCTCTACTGAATACCTCTGCGCGCATTCCCGTCTGCGGGCTGGTCGCCGATTACAACATGACCTCTTTGCCAACAGGCCCCGACCGTACTGCGCTATTGATGCGCACTGTTCTCACCAAGCGCCTGAAAATTCAGGGTTTCATTATTTTTGAGGACTATGCATCGCACTACGACGAGTTCGCGTGCGTCATGACAGACTGGCTGGCGAACGACCAAATCAAATACCTTGAAGACAGAGTTGATGGTCTGGAGAATGCGCCACGTGCCTTTATGGGGTTGCTAGAGGGAAAAAACTTCGGGAAGCTAGTGGTGCGAGTAGGAGCCGACAATTAACTCTACCGCTCGCCAGACGCGCGAAATGTTTATTAGCGGATTACAAGCACGTGCTCACGCCCAGCACTGTCAGGCGTTTGCGGACCCAGCCATCTGCCTGCGTCGATACTCACCCAGTCGATCGAGCATCCAGCCTGGATATTCAGGCGGCAATGCACCGGCCTTCCCGAGCGCGGCAAGCTCTTCGGCGCTCAATACGATCTCGGTCGCCGCAATATTGTCGTCCAGTTGTTCGAGGCGCTTGGCGCCGACGATAACGCTGGTCACCTGTTTCTGATGCAACAGCCACGCAAGCGCAATCCTTGCAACCGAAACCCCCTTTGCCTGCGCAATGGGGCGCATTACGTCGATGCAGTCGTAGGCACGCTCAAGATCGACAGGCGGGAAATCGAAGGTGGTTCGGCGGCTACCCTCTTCAGTTTTGACATCCCGGCCGTACTTGCCGCTAAGCAGTCCGCCCGCAAGCGGGCTCCAGACCAACAGGCCAACACCTTCACTATTTAAAAATGGAATCAATTCGCGTTCAAGATCGCGGCCAGCAATGGTGTAATACGCCTGCAATGACTCGAACCGCGCAAGCCCTAGGCGCTCCGAAATGCCCAATGCCTTCATAATCTGCCACGCCGCCCAATTCGATACACCAACATAACGGACGTGCCCGTGTTGGACAAGGTTGTCCAACGCTCGGACGGCCTCTTCAATGGGGGTCGCCGGATCAAACCCGTGAATCTGGTAGAGATCGATGTGGTCGAGCTGCAAGCGCTTTAAGCTTGCCTTGACGCCTTCCATGATGTGATAGCGCGACATACCACGCGAGTTTGCGCTTTTCGTACCGGTTTCGCTAAATACTTTGGTTGCAACCACCACATTTTCGCGCGGCACTTGCAATTCTTTCAAAGCCTGGCCCGTGATGATTTCTGAACGCCCTCCCGAGTACACGTCGGCGGTATCGATAAAATTGATGCCAGCTTCGAGTGAACGGGCCACCAATTGATTGGCGTCGGCCTGCTGCAAATTGCCAATATGGCTCCAGATTCCATCACCGCCACCAAACGTCATGGTGCCAAGACAAAGTTCAGAAACGAACAGGCCGGTGCTACCCAATTTTTTGTAACGCATGGTGCGGACTCCTGGAAACGGTGCGAAAGCGAGCGGTA
>JBDTLC010000047.1:0-12919 GCA_039935015.1 Paralcaligenes sp.
TACCCGCATGACGTGGTATGTATGTGATAAGAACGAATATGTGAATGCCCTGCGCGATGTGGGCCGCCATTATCGGGACGTAATAGGCCGTCATTTTCCTGCGATGACTGCGGTCGAGGTCGGCAACTTGGTCGAAGACCGCGCGCGCGTCGAAATTGAGGTCACGGCAGTGGTGCCGGCGGCGACTGTCTGATTTCTCGGGTATTTTTGGTCAAGCTGTATTTGGCACGGGATGTTTGGGTATCTGAAGACGCCGTCTATGGGGGCTGGGACAGGGCCGGCACGGCGTGCTTGATCCGGATCTGCCTCGTCCAGGCGGGCGTCGGGCCAAACTCGCTACGCCGCTGACGCGGCTTCGCTCAGACAAGGCCCGACGACACCCCCCGCCTTCCCTTCGTCAGCATCCGGCGCACGCCTTACGCCGGCCCTGCCCCAGCCCCCATAGACGGCTCGTGTCATGAGGTGCCCAGAGCTTATGTGCCTGCAGCCTGCTTTTATCTCGCAGCTTGCCTTTATTACGCATCCTGCCTTTATCACATTGTCTGTAGGCCTCCATCGACCCAACAGCCGCCGCCCTCACCATCTCCCCGTTGCAAGTCATCCGCGCAGCCACAGGGCGAGGGGTGGGTACCGTCCGGGCCTTCGGCCAGCGCCGGGTGCTGACGAAGGGAAGGCGGGGGGTGTCGTCGGGCGCTGTCTGAACGCAGCCTCGCGTGCGAGGCGGAGAGAGTTCGCCCGACGCCCGCCTGGACGAGGCAGACCCGGGCAGTCGGGGCGCGTAGCGCCACGACCGCTGGACGGGCCGGACGGTACCCACCCCTCGCCCTGTGGCGTGTTAATAGACCTAAATCGTTTCAGCGTACAGATCGTATTCGTCAGAGTCGGTTACTCGCACACGTACCTTGTCGCCGGGTTTGAGTTTTCGCTGGCCACTGACAAACACATTACCGTCAATTTCGGGCGCATCCGCGCTAGATCGTCCGATGGCGCCGTCGGCATCTGTTTCGTCGACAAGTACATCGATTTCACGGCCTACCTTGCGGGCCAGGCGCGCGCTGGAGATGGCCTGCTGATGCGCCATGAAGCGATCCCACCGATTTTGCTTGATCTCATCGGCGACGGGATCGGGAAGCTGGTTGGCACTGGCGCCTTTTACGGGAGAATATTGAAAACAGCCCACGCGATCAAGTTGCGCTTCGGACATCCAGTCGAGCAGATATTGAAATTCGGCTTCGGTTTCCCCTGGGAAACCCACAATGAAGGTGGAACGCAGGGTGAGATCGGGGCAGACCTCGCGCCATTTTTTAATGCGCGCCAGCGTGCGGTCTTCGAATGCCGGGCGCTTCATGGCCTTCAGGATTCGCGGACTGGCATGCTGGAACGGAATATCGAGGTACGGCAGAATTTTGCCTTGCGCCATGAGCGGGATCACGTCGTCGACATGAGGGTAGGGATAGACATAATGCAGACGTGTCCATACGCCCAGCTCTGACAAGGCCTCGCAAAGCTGGGTCAGATGAGTCTTGATCGGCCGGCCGTCCCAGAAGCCGCTGCGGAATTTGACGTCAACGCCATAGGCGCTGGTGTCTTGCGAGATGACCAGCAGTTCTTGCACGCCGGCCTTGACCAGACGTTCCGCTTCGCCCATGACATCGCCAATCGGGCGGCTGACGAGGTCGCCGCGCATGGACGGAATAATGCAGAAACTACAGCGGTGGTTGCACCCTTCGGAAATCTTCAGGTAAGCATAGTGGCGCGGGGTCAACTTAATGCCTTGCGGTGGCACCAGGTCGACATAGGGATCATGCTGGAGGTTGGGTGGTGCGGCGGCATGTACGGCTCGCACAACCTGTTCGTACTGCTGTGGGCCGGTCACGGCCAATACGGCCGGGTGTAGGTCGCGAATCATCGCCTCTTCCACACCCAGGCAGCCCGTGACAATTACCTTCCCGTTTTCGGCAATGGCCTCACCGATGGCCTCGAGCGACTCTGCCTTGGCGCTATCGATGAAGCCGCAGGTGTTGACCACCACCACGTCGGCATCGTCGTAGTCTGGCGTGATCGCGTAGCCTTCGGTGCGCAGTTGAGTCAGGATGCGTTCGGAATCGACCAGCGCTTTGGGGCAACCTAGGCTGACGAAGCCGACTTTGGGGGAAATCATGAATAACCTCGTAGAGCCTTCGGGCTCGCTAAAGAAGGGAATTTTAACGGGTGCGGCCCGATACCGACAGCCTGGTAGCAATTTGGTGATAAAGTCCGCTACAGAACCTCTTGCCAAAGGTGTTATTGCTCGTGCTCGTATCTTCCCCCAAGCCGCCCCGGAATTCCTTGTCTGACACTTTACTCTCGAGCGCGCACAACGTCGATGCAGTGCTGTCGGGCAGTTCGTTGTCGGACAGCCTGGCGGCCACGCCTGGCGAATTGCGTGCCGCAAGTCAGGCCATCAGTTTTCATGTGATGCGTCGCCTTGGGCTAGTACGCGCCGTGAGCGGGATTCTGGTCGAGCGCACTCCGCCTTACCCCTTGTTCAACGCTTTGTTGCTGGTGGCGCTTGCCTTGCTTGATACGGCCTGCCAGGCGTTGGAGCAGGCAGAGCAGCCCTTGCGGCGTGATTTGCCGGTCTATGCCGTGCATACTGTGGTTGATCAAGCGGTAGAGGCGGCGGCGGCCCATCGCAAAATGCAGACGTACAAAGGCCTGCTGAACGGAGTCCTGCGGCGCTTTTTACGTGAAAGAAACGCGATTCTGGCGCAAGCGCTTCGACAGCCTGAGGCTCAATGGAACCATCCTGTGTGGTGGATAAAACAGCTTCGGCAAGCCTACCCGCGAGAATGGGAACGCTTGTTGATGGCAGCCAATCAGCCTGGTCCTATGACCCTACGGATCAATTTGCGCCGCTCGTCGCAGGCGGCGATGCAAGACACGCTGGCTGCGGCAGGTTTGGAATTTCGGGCACTGGGGAAAGCAGGTCTCGTACTGGCCAACCCTCGTCCGGTGCAGCAGATCCCAGGGTTTGCAGAAGGGTGGTGGTCGGTTCAGGACGCCTCTGCGCAGCAGGCAGCGGGCCTGATTGATCCGAAACCCGGCATGCGAGTGCTTGATGCCTGCGCGGCGCCGGGCGGCAAAACGGCGCATTTGCTGGAATGTGCCGATATTCAGTTGCAAGCGCTGGACTCCGATGCTCGGCGTCTGGAGCGGGTAGAGCAGAATTTGCAGCGTTTAGGCCTTATGGGGCCGGGCGTGACACTTCATTGTGCCGATGCGGCTAATCTGGACTCGTGGTGGGATGGCCGCTACTTTGATGCGGTGTTGGCCGATGTGCCGTGTACAGCGTCAGGCATTGTGCGTCGCCATCCAGATATACGCTGGCTGCGGCGCGAGACCGATGTGGGCAAAACTGCCGGTTTGCAACGCAGGATAGTCGATGCCTTGTGGAAAACGGTAAGCCCGGGGGGGCGCCTGTTGTATGCAAGCTGTTCTATTTTTCCGCAGGAAGGGGAGCAGCAGGCCGAGCAGCTTTTAAAGCGCCATCCCGACGCGTCGCGTTTACCTGCGCCAGGTCAAATATTGCCGTTGGCCGATGCTGGCTTAGTCGGTCTGTATGATGGTTTCTTTTACGCACTGTTTGCCAAGTCGCCCTGAGTCGTCAAAAATAACGGCCTGCTTCTATATATCGTGTTTGGGTGCCCGATGATAGTTCGAGTATTACTTCTTCTGGTTTTGTTCATTAGCCTTGGTCCCCAGGCCGATCGAGCGTGGGCGGCCGATCCGGCCCGGATAGTAAAAATAGAGCCGGTAGCGCGCGATGGGAAGCTGTATATCGACGCCGATGTGCAGTTTGACCTCAGCAGTGAGTTGCGCAATGCGGCGCAAAAGGGTGTGCCTATTTATTTCACCGCCGATCTCGAAATTACCTCCAAGCGCTGGTGGTGGTTCGACCGCACACTGGTGAATAAGCAGCGCACCTGGCGAATTGTGTATAACGCGCTGACGAGGCAGTGGCGTGTTGGAACGGGCGAGCTGTCCTTGCCAGAATCGTCGCTGGATGATTCTTTGTCAGTGATACGCCATATCCGTGGCTGGGATGTCGTCGATACTCGAAGCATGGACTCTGGGCGTACCTATCACGGACGGATTCGGGTGCGGCTTGATACGTCGCGTTTGGCTCGTCCTTTTCAAATCGATGCGATCAGCAGTAATGCCTGGTCTTTGGCGACTCCATGGAAAGATTTCACATTTTCGGTCTCCGCTGGCACGCCCGATCCCTCCTGAAATGGGGGCTTCGGCTGGCGCTGGCCGTTGCGGCGATCAGCGCTTTGGCGTTGCTTGGGCTGCTTGTCTGGTCCACAGGCAACGCTTCGCGCTATGCGCAGCAGTACGACACCCTGCTGGTGCTCAACGGCGTATTTGCTGTTGCGCTGATTTTCTGGGTACTGGTGCTGTCCGCAAGGTTGGTGCGACAGATTCGCCGTCGCCAGTTTGGCTCAAGGCTGACGGCGCGTTTTGCCCTGTCATTTGCTCTAATAGGCGTCTTGCCCGGAGCCCTTATTTATGTATTGTCCGTGCAATTCATGTCGCGGTCCATCGAGTCCTGGTTCAACGTACGGGTCGATACCGCGCTCGAGGCCGGTTTGAATCTAGGACGTGCCGCGCTGGATTCTCAATTGGCCGACCTCACGGGCCGGGCCAAGGATATTGCTTCCAAGTTGGGCAATTCAGGCGATTCGGATATGACGCTCGCCATTACGCGGCTGCGCGAAGCGAGTGGCGTGGCTGAAGCGCTGGTTTTTACTGGCAGCGGCCGTCCAGTGGCATTTTCGTCTTCTTCTTACGGGCAACTCTTGCCCGACGTGCCGCCTGCCAATGTTTTGAATCAGCTGCGGGTATCGCGTAACTATGCCGCGGCTGAAACCTACGATGAAAAGGGGCAGGACTCGGCCGCGGAGAACGCAGGACTGCGCCTGAGAGTCGTCATTCCCTTGACTTCAGCGGATCGATTTACGTCGGCCCTGGGTGTGGCGCCCGATGTGCGTTGGCTGCAGGTGATTCAACCTGTGCCTGAACAAATTGCACGCAATGCCAATGAAGTGCAGATTGGTTTTCGAGATTATCAAGAGCTGGCCTTGTCGCGGATGGGGTTGCGAAAGCTTTATGGGATTACGCTGACTCTCGCGCTGATCTTAGCGGTATTCGCGGCTATCGTGGTCGCGCTGGCCTTATCGCGTCGATTGGTGCGACCGCTCCTTTCTCTGGCGGCTGGAACCCAGGCGGTAGGAGTGGGAGATTTTCGGCCTCTACCCGAGCCCCCAGAAAAAGACGAAGTCGGGCAGCTGACCCGATCCTTTAATGCCATGACGCGTCAGCTTGACGAAGCCCGTCACATGGTAGAGAGCAATCGGCAACAACTTGAACGGTCCAACGTCTACCTGGAATCGGTGTTGAGCAACTTGTCTTCGGGCGTGCTCGTGTTTGATGAAGCTTTCCGGGTCACGATGTTCAACCAGGGTGCGCAAGCTATTCTATTTACCGACCTGCGCTCGGTGAAAGGTCGTCCGCTCGAAACGGTCGACGGGGCCTTTGAATTATCCAAGCTGATACGTCAGGCTTTTGTGACACACGCCGCCGTTGGGTCCGAGCGTCTGTATTGGCAGCAGCAATTCGAACTTGAGGTCGAAGCAGCAACGGACAACGAAAAAAAGAAACATGTGGTAACTCTATTATCGCGCGGCACGCGTCTGAGCGTCGATGGTCGCAACAATGGCTATTTGGTGGTGTTTGACGATATCAGCGAGGTTATTTCCGCTAATCGCACGGTGGCCTGGGGTGAGGTGGCGCGCCGCTTGGCTCATGAAATAAAAAACCCGCTCACCCCCATTCAGTTGTCGGCTGAGCGGCTCGCCATGAAGCTGGCCGATCGCCTGAACGAGGCCGATGCCGCCATGCTGATCCGTTCCACCAACACCATCGTGAATCAAGTTTCGTCGCTTAAGCAAATGGTAGACGATTTCAGTGAGTACGCGCGTACCCCTCCGGCGCAGATGCAGCATATCAACATCAACGAACTGATTGCCGAAGTGCTTCTGTTATATGGGTGGGATGCTAGCGGTGCAGCGGTGCGCGATGATGGGCATAGCGTCAGGGTCAATGCCGAGTTCGACCCCAACCTGCCTATTGTCGAGGGCGATCCAACCCAGTTGCGCCAGGTTATACACAATTTACTGGCCAATGCGCGTGACGCCGCCAGTCAAGATCAGCCTCTGGCGGACGCCTGCATTTATGTACAGACTACACTGACGCATTCGCGTACCGATGAGGGAGCCGAGCATCCAGCGGTGCGCCTGACAGTGTCGGATAATGGGCCAGGTTTCGCGTCGCAGGTCTTGCCGCGGGTATTCGAGCCTTACGTGACAACCAAAGCAACGGGAACCGGCCTGGGCCTGGCTATCGTGAAAAAGATTATTGAAGAGCATGGTGGCCGCATCGATATTTCCAACCGCCGTGAAGGGGGTGCGCGCATTTCCATTCTCTTGACCCGTCTGGCAGATTCATCGTCTACGATGGACGTAGACGCGCAGGGGAACGATAATGCGTAAAAAAGAAGGGTGACGCTATATGGCCAGAATTCTAGTGGTTGATGACGAGATAGGTATACGTGAGCTTTTGTCCGAGATTCTCTACGACGAAGGGCATACGGTCGAATTAGCCGAAAATGCAGCTCAGGCACGGGCCTCGCGTTTGCGTGCACGTCCCGATCTCGTCTTGCTCGATATCTGGATGCCCGATACAGACGGCGTCAGTTTGTTGAAAGAGTGGGGTTCTCAGGGTTTGCTCGATATGCCGGTCATCATGATGAGCGGGCACGCCACTGTCGATACGGCGGTCGAGGCCACGCGTATCGGCGCCGTCGACTTTCTAGAAAAACCTATCACCTTGCAAAAGTTGCTTAAGACGATTGCGGCCGGTCTGGCACGGCCGGTGGTCACGCCTGGCATGGCGGCCATGGCTCGCTTGCCTGAAAAGCGGGCCGAATTCGGCCGGCCTCACATTGCGGCACCCGTCTCCGAGCCTATAGAGGGGGTCAACGAAGCCAGCAATTCATTGCTGGGCAGCATCCCTCTTGATCAGCCTTTGCGCAACGCACGCGACGAGTTCGAGCGGATTTATTTTGAATATCATCTGGGGCGAGAAAATCACAGCATGACGCGCGTTTCTGAAAAGACTGGCCTTGAGCGTACCCATTTGTATCGGAAACTAAAACAGCTGGGGATCGATTCTTCCCGCAAGAAAAATAATTAGCACGCAAGCTTGTAAGCTTTCAGGGCGTTGATTTACGTTTGATTGAATCTGTGGGCACGCGTGCGTGGCCGGGGAAGAGTCGCCGCACTGGCAAGCGCCAGGCGTGACCGTAGGCGACTTCCATGCTCAGATGTATGGTGCCGTCCTGGTGGCGCTGCTTTTCCAGTTCAGCCAGCAGGCGATTGCGCCATTGCCGTCCAGGCAACCCGCGTGTGCGACCTATGCTGGGGTTGCCACCCAGTGCCCGTACATCTTCCAGAAGCTTCTCGGCACTGCGGTAAGTCAGAGTGAGGATTTCCTGATCCATGACCGGATCAGCAAAACCTCGGCGTATCAGCAGATCGCCGAAATCGTGCATATCGACGAAGTTGGGTGTTGTGGTTTGAAGCCCGGTTTCTCCCAGTGCCCGCCGTAGCTCTTGTAGTGAACCCGGCCCCAGGCAGGAAAACATCACCAGACCGCCATTTTTGATGATGCGCTGCCATTCACCCAGCACGTTGTGCGGCTCGGCGTGCCAGTGCAGCGCCATGTTCGACCAGACCAGATCCTGGCTCTCGGTAGCCAGGCCGGTTTGGGCCAGATCGGCCTGGATAAAATGCGCTTCCTGGGTAGGCTTGTTGCGCAGCTTTTGCCATAGACCCGGCTTAGATGCGTAACGTTGAGACGCAACCTGCAGCAAGGGGGCACAGGCGTCCAGCCCGGTGTAATGCATGTCAGGATAGCGTGACCGCAAAGGTTCGAGTGCGTGTGCCGCACCGCATCCGGCATCGAGCACGTCAGTCGGGCTCAGGCGTATATAACTCAGGCGTCGCAACATGCGCTGCGCCACTTCGCCATAAAGGAACTGTGCCGCGTCCAGCGGGCTGCGACGGGCAAACTGTAAAGTGACGTGGGACGGGTCTATAGGCAGGGTGGGAGGCTGTGACATTGATGCGTACATCGGCTGGTTGCTAAAAGGAATTCGTGCTTAGATGAGGGAGGCAGGCTTTGCGGTACTGTTTCCGAGAAGACACCATTATGGCTTATCCTTCTTTTCCACGCGAATCGGCGCTCGGTCGAAGCCTTGCTTGGGTGGCTAATGGGCGCAGCCTGCTTCGTCATGGATGGGAAGGCGTGAGGTCCAGGGTGCCTGTCGATTGTGCCTTATGCGGGGGCGTCGCGCGCGGACAGCCCTTATGCGATGCCTGTCGTGTCGACGTCACGAGTACGATGCAGGGGCCCGCGATTCGCTGCCCCCTTTGTGCTCTGGCTCTGACGCAGCCCACGTGTCCGGATTGCAGCGTCCACATGCCGGCTTTTGATCAAGTGATCGCGGCGTTCGACTATGCGGCGCCGGCAGATTTGCTGATCCAGCAGTTCAAGCAGGTTCATCGGTTTTCACATGCGCGACTCTTGGCCGATATGTTAGCGCAAGCCGTATTGGCCCGAAGCCCAGCCCTGCCGCAGCATACAATTATGGTTCCAGTGCCGGCAAGCCGCGCTGCGTTGTTGCGCCGCGGCTTTAATCCGGCTGCCGAGTTGGCCCGTGGCCTGACTCGTCGTCTTCCTTACGCGCTGCATCCAGAGTTGTTGCAGCGTACTCGTGACGAAATTGGGCAAACGGGTCAGTCACGAACACAACGGATGCGTAGCGTGGCGCATTTGTACAGATGTCCGAAACGTGTGGAGAAAGCATCCATCGCCATTGTCGACGATGTCCTCACGACAGGCAGTACGCTCGATAGTATTGCGCGTGAATTCAAGTCTGCGGGCGCGAGTTATGTATGCGGCCTGGTGGCTGCACGCACGCCTTTTGGCTTATAGGTAGGAAAACATGTTTCACATTATTTTGGTGGCGCCGGAAATTCCCCCCAACACGGGCAATGTCATCCGGCTGGCGGCCAATACGGGTGCCCATTTGCATCTGGTACGTCCTTTGGGTTTTGATCTCGATGATAAGAAATTGAGGCGGGCGGGGCTTGACTACCATGAATGGGCCACGATGCAGGTGCACGACTCCTTGCCCTTGGCACTGACGCAAGCGGGTGCCCCCGCGCAACGCTGCTTTGCCATCACGACTAAGGGTCGTCGCATGTTGGGCCAGTGCGTATTTCAAACCGGAGACGTTTTCGTATTTGGGCGTGAAACCGCCGGCTTGTCGGCCCAGGAGATGGCCTTGTTTGCACCTGAGCAGCGGTTGCGGCTACCCATGATGCCGGCGCAGCGCAGCCTGAATCTATCCAATGCAGTGGCTGTTACTGTCTACGAAGCATGGCGGCAGGTCGGCTACGAAGGTAGCGTCTGATGCGTTTAGTCCAACGACAAATGTAGTCTGCGAATCTCTTCGCCCCAGCGAACGGTCTCTTTGTACGCCAGGTCCTGAAGTTGCCCTGGCGTTGAAGGTGCAGGTGTGAAATACAGCGCCGCCATTTTCTGCTTGATATCGGGTTGACCGAGAATTTGGGTAATAGCCTGATTCAATCGGTCGAGTATGTCGGCAGGTGTGCCGGCTGGCGCATACATGGCGTCCCACGAAATGGACTCGAATCCAGGGTAACCTTGGGAGGCCATGGTAGGTAAGCCGGGCAACAACTCGCTGGGCTCCAGACTGGTAATGGCCAGGGCCCGCACTTTGTGGGCATTGACTTGCGGCATGGCGATGCCTGGCACCATGAAGCCCGCCTGAATATCGCCGCTAATGATGGACGTGATAATTTGCGGAAATCCGGTGTATGGAATTTGCTGCAAGCTGATTCCGGCCTGATGTTCCAACATCGCCATGCCCAGATGAGATGAGCTGCCCGGCCCTACCGTGCCGTAGTTCAGGGCGCTGGGGTTGGCTTTGGCCAGGGCGACAAAGCCCTGAACGTTCTTGGCCGGCGAGTCTAGTGGCACCACCAGCACGTTGGGGCTGGTGCCCACCAGTGTAATGGGCGCAAGATCGGTATTTGGCTTGTAGCCCAGGTTTTTGTATAGCGCAGGCGCAGTGACCATGGGGCCATTGATGGTCATCAGGATCGTATAGCCATCGGGCTTCGCTTTGCTGGCATAGCGGGTGCCAATATTGCCGCCTGCTCCGGGTTTGTTTTCAACGATTACGGGCTGTGCCAGAGTTTTGGAAAGTGGGTCCGCAATGATTCGCGCGAGGATGTCAGGCGAGGAACCGGCTGGAAATGGAACCACCATCTGTAAGGCATGGTCGGGCCAGGGTCCGGCCACGGCGGCTGGCGAGGTAAATGCCAGTGTCATGCTGGTGGCAAGGCCTAGGGCGACGCTGTATACGGCTTGGCGGGCACAAGAAAATATGGGCATTAAAAATTCCTTGATCGAAAACGGATGCAGATGTCAGGACACAGGTGTTTCGGCTCGGGCTTCGCGGGCCAACAGAAGGGAAACGGCCTGCTTGGGCGCAACTCCGTCAAATAATACTGCACACACCGCCTTGGTAATGGGCAGGTCGATGTGATGGTTTTGGCCCAAGGTCCGGGCTGCTCGGGCGCAGCGCACGCCCTCGGCCGTCATGTTGTTGGCGAGGATGTCGTCGAGCGACTGACCTTGCCCGAGAGCTACGCCTACCTGGCGATTGCGCGATAGCGCCCCGGTGGCGGAAAGAACCAGATCGCCCAGGCCGGTAAGCCCGGCAAAGGTGTCGGCATGTCCGCCGAGCGCAATCCCCAGACGCTGCATTTCGGCCAGACCACGTGTGATCAGGGCGGCTCGGGCGTTGGTGCCCAGTCCCAGGCCGTCGCTAATTCCGCAAGCAATGGCCATAATGTTCTTGAGCGCGCCGCCGACCTCGACACCAATAATGTCGCTGCTACTGTAGATACGTGCATGGCCGCCATGCAAGGCGGCGATGCACGTATTGGCGACCCAGGGTTGATGGCTGGCAATGGTAAGCGCCACTGGCAAACCTTGTGCGACTTCGCGTGCAAAAGAAGGCCCTGACAACACCCCCATTCCAATTTCCCAGGGCGAAGCGCCCGGAGATGAGCGCTCGTCTGACAAGGCGCCCTGCGCGATCTGATGGGGTAGTTGCCCCGTTTCGTGCTGAAAGCCCTTGCAGGTCCAGACAATGGACAGGCGTCGCGCACGATTGTGGTTTGGCAGGTGTGCGCCAACTTGTTGCGCCAAGCTGGTGGTCAGGCGTGCGCACGTCTGTGCCAGACCAGCCACTGGGACACCCAGGATAATGAGGCCCGTGCCGTGGCAGGCGTGGGCCACCGCCTGATCGAAATCATCGGTGCAAGATAACGAGCCAGGCAACGCCAGATCGGGCAGATAGCGCGGGTTCTGGTGTTGCTCGTGAATGTGGCGCGCCAGCGTTGCATCTCGTGACCACAACAGAGTGTCGGCGCGAGCGCATGCCAATGCGGCTAGCGCTGTGCCCCAGCTTCCCGCGCCGAGTACGGTTACGGGCATACGGGTTGGCGCTGCCATGGCGCAGGGCTTACTGGCGCGTGACGCCAGGCGGGAGAACAAGCCCAGAGTCTTGCTCACCCTTTTCCTGCTCCGCCTGCGCCGTGCGTTGTTCGTACAGGTTTTGGAAATTGACCTCGGCCAGGTGCAGCGGAGGTAGCGAAGTACGGTTGATGGCGTCGGCAATATTGGCGCGCAAATAGGGGTACAGCATCGTGGGGCAGACAATGCCCAGCAAAGGCTCGAGCTGTTCGGTCGGGATATTGGCAGCCTCGAAAATACCCGACTGCGTCGCCTCGACCAAGTACAACACTTTATCCGTGATGCGTGTGGTGACTGTGGCGGTGACGGAGCATTCGTAGACCGTTTCGGCCAGTTGTTGGCCGCTTACATTGATGGACACCTCGACGCTGGGACCTTCTTGCTCTAGAAAAATTTGCGGAGCATGGGGCATTTCCAGCGAGAGGTCCTTGATGTAAGTGCGTTGCAGGCTGAAGCTTGGGTCCTGGCTGTTTTGCTGGCTATTTTGCGGAGTATTTTGGTCTTGATCGGCCATGAGATTTCCAAAGAAAGTAAGTGATATTAAGAGTTGAGCAGGGGAAGCAGGCCCTGGGCGCGGTCCAGTGCCCGCAAATCATCGTATCCACCCACATGGGTGTCATTAATGTAAATTTGGGGCACTGTTCGCCGACCTGTACGCTCCATCATAGCCGCACGTTGGGTCGGGTCTTGATCGATACGGATTTTATTGATGCTGGTTACGCCGCGTTGCTTGAGCAGCATTTCGGCGCGGACGCAGTACGGACACACTGCGGTGCAATACATAGTTACGGTTGACATAATCGTGTCTGAAGTAGCGGCACCCGTACGGGTGCCAGAGTGAAAGTGGATTCTCAGGCTTTTTTGCTTAAAGGCAGGCCGCCGCTGGCCCAGTTGCGCACACCGCCATTCAGGCTGAAGACGTCGGCCATGCCTTGCTTGCGCAAGGTGGCGGCCACTCGTGCCGAATCGCGGCCCTGATCGCACACCACGATAATGGGTTTGTTTTTGGGCAGCGAAGCCAGCTTACCCTGGATCTCGCTCTCGGGCAGGTTGCGGGCCTGTGGGATACTGCCTGTCTTGAACTGTTCGGCGCTTCGAACGTCGATAAAAATGGCTTGTTTCTGGTTGGCCAGCTGTACGGCCTCGGGTACGCTGACTCCGTTGGCCCCTTGACCTTTACGCA